>NZ_JASJVF010000372.1:0-2236 GCF_035019805.1 Cryobacterium sp. 10I1 | reverse complement strand
GCGCCAGCACCGGCGAGCGCGTCGGGGAAACCGGCCTCGCCGTGCAGGTCGTCCTGGGCGAGAGCGGCGCCGGCCGCGCGAACGAACCCGGCAAGCCCCTTCGCGGACATGGCCGGGTCGAAGACGAGGTCGTCGCCGCTTCCGGTGTCGTCGTCCTCGACGAGCGGGAGCAGCGGGCGGTTCTCGCGCAGCCAGGGCGGCCCGTTGAGCACGGCGGCGAGCGGCGGCAACACCGGCTCGTCGTCGTCGACGTCGCTGAGCACGAGGTGCAGGGCGCCACTCGGCAGGTGCATGACCCGCGCGGCCACGACGTCGCCCTCGGAGAGCAGGGTATCGACGAGGTCGCGCGGGTTGGCCGAGATGTCGGCGCGGGTGATCGTGAACGTGAGGTGCGGGTGCAGGGCGAGCACGGCCTTTTGCGCGCTGACCTTCTGCACCAGGGCGAGGGTGACGCTACCGTGCGGGTAGCGCTCGGCGATCACCTCCGTTGTCGGCGGTTTGAGCTCGACATTGAGCCGGTGGGTCGGGGCATCGAGGGCACCCTGGATGCGCTGGCCGGGCGAGAGGGTCCAGTCCAGCGGCACGGGCGGGTAAGTGAGTTCCTGCCAGATGGTCGCCATGCCGCCGTCATCGAGCTCGACGAGGGCGCGGGAACCGTGCAGCATGAAGCCCTTGACGGTTCCGGTGACGGTGATGACGGATGCCGGGGCGAGCGCGAAGAGACCGGCGTGGTGGGCGTGAGCGAGGGCATCCGTGACGAGTTGGTCGGTCGCGTGCTGGGGGTCGCCGTGCGTGAAGCGCAGGCGGGACCTGGCCAGGTCGGCGAAGGGGTTCGGCCCGGTGGGGTATGACCGGCCGGCGCTGCCGTAGACCTGGAATTGGGCGGGGAGCAGGTCGCCGAGCTGCCGGGTGAGTTCTCCGGTCTGCACGAGGAAGACGCGCGCGACGTCGCCGATCTGGGTGGCGAGCTGATCGATGCCGATCTCGGGGATGGCTGTTCCGAACGGTGAGGAGACGACGACCCAGGGTCGATCACGGGCGGGGTCGTGAAGGCCGATCGCAAGCTGCTGCACCGCGGAGCTGGTCTCAACGCGGGTGTACACGGCTCACTCCTCCCCAGGCCCGTGGATAGGCCGTGGGAACAAGGCTACGCCAGTATCCTAGACGGATTGCTCCATTCGTTAAGTTATGGGGTGTATATGAAGCATTGTGTGCGGGTTGCCCACCCGGGACACGCGGTGTGACGCAGGATGCACCTCGTACTGGGGCGGCGCCCAGCCGATCACTGGTGAGTGCGAAGCCGCGGAGTCAGCGACCCGAGCCGGAGAAAGCGCCGACCAGGACGATGCCGAGGTTCGCGGCCAGGTAGGCGGAGACGCCGAGCCCGACGACGACCTCAAGGGGGGCGAGCACGAGGCGCTGCAACCGCGCCGACCGCATCTGGTTGTCGAGCACTGTGAAGCGCTCCATCAGGCCGTCGCCCGTGCCGACCGGCACGGTTTCGGCCCAGCTCGCGGGATCGTCGAGCAGCGCGATCACCTGGAACCGTTCGAGCGGCGTGAGCACGCGCGGCAGGGCCGTCAGCCACGAGACGAGGTCTGCGGCGTCGAGCACGGTGACCGCGTTCTCGGGGCCCATGCGGACGACACCCTTCGGACCGACGAACGCGAGCACGGGGTGGATCGGGACGGTGAAGTCGAGGTAGGCATGCAGGAGCGTGTCGATGCGTTCGCCCTCGAAGGCCGCGTGTTCGAGGTAGGGCACCGCTCGATCCCCGACGATGACGTCCTCGCCGATGACCCGCACCGCAGCACGGCGGTGCTGCTTGGTGTTGATGGTGACGACTCCGCAGGGGCCGACGACGACGTGGTCGATGTCCCAGCCGTTCACCCCGACGGGGAGCCCGTGGAAGACCGCCCACTCCGGAGGCAGCTGGGCGAGCAGTGCGCCGACGGCGAGTTCTCCCTGCGCGCCGCGGTACCAGCCCAGGGCATTGCCGCCGAGCGGGGACCGACCGAGGAAGCGGGCGAGACGGGTGCGACGCGGGTGGGCACCCTGCTGGCGCAGCAATTTGTCGATGATGGCCTGCGCGGCGAACCGGCGGCGCATGCCCTCGTTTTCGACGCGGCCGTCGTCGATACTGCCCGGATCGATTGTGCTTTTGTCGACCATATGATTGCTCCCCCGGATCGATACTAGCGAGCCGCGGCATCTGCCGCCCCACCCCGTTTGAGCC
>NZ_JASJVF010000371.1:0-2255 GCF_035019805.1 Cryobacterium sp. 10I1 | reverse complement strand
ATCGACATCCGTGCGGCCCAGGTGATCTTCGACTCCCGGATTCCGCTCTGGCAGGTGCCGCGGGACGCCTACCGGCAGACGCTTTTCTCCTGGGCCGAGCTGCTCACCTCGGTACGGCCCTGCGGTGCGATCGGCCGGCACCTCTACGCGGCGCTCGCCGGGGTCGCGGGCACGGCCGGACGGCACGGGATCAACCTCGGTGAGACGTACATCCTCGGTGACAGCCCGCTCGTGCTCCTGACCGCGCTGCACTCCAGTTTCGAGCCTGACCCGTCCTCGAGCGCATGGGTCACCTGCACCGCCCCACGGATCCTCACGGACGGCAGCTACGATCCCACGCCGCGGCAGGGTCCGCGCCCGATCCGGGTCTACACCCGGCTTGACCTGCGCCTGCTCTTCGCCGACTTCACCGCCAAGCTCGCTGCCCACGCCGCCGCTGGAGAGTGACCTTTCCGGTCGAGAGTGCCAGGCCTACCGGTGACTCTCGACCGGAAAGGGCCGGGGAGAGTTCTAGAAGTCGATCGTGAAGAGGGGGCGCAGGTAGCGCCGGAGCTCCTCAGCCATGTCGAGGGTGTCCGGGGCGAGCAGCCACTGCACCTGCAGGCCGTCGCTGAGCGCGATGAGTGACCGCGCGGCGCTCGCCGGCTCGACTCCATCGACCAGCTGGCCCGCCGCCTGGACATTGGTGAACGCGTCGACCATCAGGCCGACGACCCAGGTATACCGGTCGAGGAAGTACTGGTGGGCCGGGTGTTCTGGCGCCGTCGCCTCGGCGGAGAGCACACAGTGCAGTTCCACAAGACCCGGTGCGAATTCGGCGTTGTACTCCGCCACGCGCACGATGCCGCGAATCGTCTCGATGTCGGGCGTGCCATCGATGGGGACGAGCGCCACGGAGCGCTCGTCGCGCAGTGCGAGCACGCCCGCGAGCAGTTCGTTCTTGTTCGAGAAGTGGTGCAGCAGGCCGGCCTGGCTCATTCCGACCCGCTCGGCGATCTCCCGTAGCGAACCGTTGCGAAAACCGTGGTTGGCGAACACCTCGATGCCGGCCTCGAGGATTTCCCGACGTCGGCCTGCCGTTTTGGCGTAGCTCCCACGCGACTTCCCCGTCATAGTCATGCGCTGACTCTAGCGCGGAAAATAACGATTTGACGAAAACCTAGTAGTTAATCGCTTTTCCTGTTAGCTTTTCAGCCACGCGACCCAAAGAGGGGTCACCCACTGAAAGGGAACACCGATGTTCCGATGGAAAAGCCTCACGGCGGCCGCAGCAGTTCTTGCTCTCGGCCTGACCGGTTGCTCGGCAACCAGCACCACGACCACCTCCGGCGCCCCGACCACACTCACCCTCGGCGTGATCGTTCCAGCTACCACCTTCTCGGCCGCGGATATCGCATTCGCCAATGAGGCCCCCTACGGCCAGGCGGTCTACGACACCCTCCTCAAGGCGGATCCGACCGGCGAGGTCGGACCCGACCTGGCCACCAAGTGGGAGTACAACGACACCAAGACGGTGCTCACCCTGACCCTTCGCGACGACGTCACCTTCACCGACGGCACCAAGTTCAACGCGGATGCCGCGGCCCAGAACCTGATCCGCTTCCGTGACGGCGCCTCGCCGAACAAATCCTTCCTCGCGTCACTCGCCGACGCGAAAGCCGTCGACGACACCCATGTCGCCCTCACCCTCACCCAGGCCGACCCGGCCCTGCTGCACTACCTGACCCAGAACGCCGGTATGCAGGAGAGCCCCAAGGCCTTCGGCAACGCCGACCTCAAGACCAACCCGGTCGGCAGCGGCCCGTACATCCTCGACACCACCAAGACCGTCGTCGGTACGAACTACGAGTTCACCAAGAACCCGAAGTACTGGGACCCGAGCTCCGTGCACTACGACAACCTCTCCATCAAGGTGCTCGCCGATGTCACCGCGATGCTGAACGCCGTCAAGGGCGGCCAGCTCAACGGCGCCAAGCTCACCGTCAACACCAACAACGCCGAGGTCGAAGCGGCCGGCTACACGCTGAACCCGTTCGAGCTGGACTGGACCGGTCTCATCCTGCTCGACCGCGACGGTTCGATGAACCCGGCCTTCAAGGACGTCCGGGTCCGCCAGGCGCTCAACTACGCGATCGACACCAAGGCCATGCTGACCGCGGTCGGTGAAGGCCTCGGCACCCCGACCACGCAGATCTTCCCGAAGAGCTCCGTCGCCTACGACGCGTCCCTCGACTCCCGCTACGCCTTCGACCCGG
>NZ_JASJVF010000370.1:0-2267 GCF_035019805.1 Cryobacterium sp. 10I1 | reverse complement strand
GACGCGGAGGCGGGGTCGGGCGCGGGGGCATCCGCTGTAATGCGGGCCGCGGCGAACGTGGGCGTCGCCGCGACGAGCACGAGGCTCACGGCCCCGACGACGCGGGCACACCCGCCGACCGTTCGGCGAAACCACGACCGGTGTTGTGGCGCGTCCATAGCAACCTGCCCGTGCCGCCCCTGTTCGGGTGGGGGCGGCCCAGTCAGTAAATCCCGGTCAGCGGGACGTGACTACCCCTCAGCTTCTTCCCCGAACAGGGGTATTATGCCGCGGCGTCCGCGGGGTCCGCACGCAGGTCGGCCACGATCTCGAGCGAGCGGATGCGCCCCACAAGCGTCGCGGACTGCGCACTGAGCATGAGCTCATCGGCCCCTGTGGCATCGAGGAGCGCCGTGAGCCGGGCATCCACCTCGGCCGGGGTGCCCACGGCCTGGCGGCGATTCCGTGACGCCACGAACGAGAGCTCATACTCGGTGAAACGGTAGGCGAGCGCCTCCTCGAACGACACCGGAGCGGGCTTCTTGCCCTGCCGCATCCGCAGGAACGTGATCAGCCCGGGCAGCGACTCCCGGCGCACCACTTCGGGGTCGTCGTCGCTGATCAGCCCGACCGCGATCATCGCGTGCGGGGCGGCCAGGAACGCGCTCGGCTCGAAGTGCGCCCGGTACAGGTCGAGGGCTTCCTCGGTGTGCTCGCCCGCGAAGTGGTGCGCGAACGTGAACGGCAGCCCGAGCGCCCCGGCGAGCTGCGCGCTGAACCCGCTCGAGCCGAGCAGCCACGTCTCCGGGGCATCGCCGAGCCCCGGGTAGGCCGTGATGCCGCGCAGTGGGTTATCCGCCGCCATGCCGCCGTGGAAGAACCCGATCAGGTCCACAAGCTGTTGCGGGAAATCGTCGACACCCAGCCCGGATTCGCTCCGGCGCAGGGCGAGCGCCGTCGCGCCGTCGGTGCCGGGCGCCCGCCCGATGCCGAGGTCGATCCGGTCGCCGTAGAGGGCGCGCAGGGTGCCGAACTGCTCGGCGACGACAAGCGGGGCATGGTTGGGCAGCATCACGCCGCCAGACCCGACCCGGATCCGCGTCGTCCGCGCCGCGATCCCCGCGATCAGCACGGGCGGCGCGCTCGAGGCGATCGCCGGCATGTTGTGGTGCTCGGCCACCCAGAACCGGTCGTAGCCGAGCTCCTCCGCACGCTGCGCCAGACGGATGCTGCCGGCCACGGCCTCCGCGTTACTGCCGCCCGCGGGGCGGCTGGCCAGGTCGAGCACGCTGATCGGCAAAGTTTTCATCTTCTATTCAAACAACGTTTGAACGTGCGAGATTCCCTGCTTTGCGCACCCCGCCGGTGCATAACTCCTGCAAACTCTCGGAAAACCCCGCAAAGTGGGCACTTTGGGCCTGTTTCGAGAGGATGTGCAGGAGTTATGCCGTTCCTGAGAGTCTCTCCGGATCTGACCAAAGGCACATTCGATTGGATACAGTATCACCACCAACAGCACACGATAGGCCCGGCCATGAATCAATTACGTGACCACACCGTCATTGATGCCGGTTCCAAGTCTTCCTTCTCGCAGCGCGAACGCGCCGACCAGGACCCGATGCCCTCACACGCGTTCCGAGCGATGGCATTGCTCGACGTGCGCGGACTCACCGTGGCCACCGCCCGTCCGGGCACTCGCGACCGCGCCGCAACGCCCGGTGAACAAGAGGTGTCCCGCGTCGCGCTCACCCTGATGCAGGGCGAGGCGGTGGCCCTCGTCGGCGAGTCCGGCAGCGGCATGACCGCCACGGCGCTCGCCATCGCCGGCCTGCTGCCCCCGACCAAGACCGTGACGAACGGGTCGATCCTGTTCAACGGCCAGGAACTCGTCGGTCTGAGCCGTCGCGCCCAAGCGCGCCTGCTCGGCGCGAACATTGGATACCTTCCCCCCGACCTGCTGGGGTCTCTCGACCCCACCCGCACCATCCTCAGCCAGCTCGCGACCCCGCTCAGGCGACGCCTCGGACTCGACCGCCCCGCCGCCCGCGCGCGCACCCTCAAGGCCCTCGCCCGCGTCGGCCTGGACAGCCCCGAGGTCGTCGCACTCTCCTACCCGGGCGACCTCTCCCCCGTCGTCATCCAGCGTGTGGCCGTCGCCGCGGCCCTGTCCATTGACCCCGAGCTCCTCATCGCCGCGATCCCCGCCGACCCCGCGCACGCCCGCCCGCTCGCCGACCTGCTCCGCCTCGTGCGCGCCCTGCAGAGCAAGCTCCAGTTCGCGCTCATCC
>NZ_JASJVF010000369.1:0-2281 GCF_035019805.1 Cryobacterium sp. 10I1 | reverse complement strand
TGCGGGTCAGCCGAGGAGGAGCTTGGCGAGCTGGTCGACGGAGTAGACGGTCGCGGTCGCTGCGGCGGCCTCTGCGGGAGAGCCGTAGCCCCACTCGACGAGGATCGTCGGCACGCCGTGGGCTGCGGCGCCCTCCGCGTCGTAGCTGCGGTCGCCGACCATGACGGGGGTGCTGAGGCTCGTGCCGACGGCGGCGAGGCGGTTCAGGGCCTCTTCGACGATGTCGGCCTTGGCGCTGCGGGTCTCCGCGTCACTCGCCCCGACGATGACCGTGAAGAACCGGGCCAGGTCGAAGTGCTCGAGGATCGTGATCGCGGCGTGCTCCGGCTTGCTCGTGGCGAGGGCGAGGGGGATTCCGGCCTCGTGCACGCGCTGGAGCAGGCCGGCGACGCCCGGGTAGACGGCGGTGTCGAGCATGGCTTCGCCGTGATAGTCGGCGCGGTAGACCGCGACGGCCTCAGTGGCCTCCTCTGCCGTCATGCCGGCGTACTCACGGAAGGCGGCGAAGAGGGGCGGGCCGACATAGGCGAGCAACTCGGCGTCGGTCGGAACCGGTCGGCCGAGAAGAGCGAAGGTCCGGGCGAGGGAGTTGGTGATGGCCGGGGCGGAATCCGTGATGGTTCCGTCGAGGTCAAAAAGTATTGCACTCCAGGTGCGAGTCAAAGTCGAATTCACTCGCTAATCCTAGAGGCCAGAGCCCCGATTTCCCACGAAATGGGTAATTTTCTACTTTATGCCGGAATCCGATGGGCTGCTACTCCTGCCTTGATGAGAGCGCTCCCTCGAAGGAAAACGCCCGTCAGGGCCCTCCCGGGCAGGTCAGAACAGGCGGGATTGCGTGTCGTCGAGGCCGCGCATCGCGTCGTAGTCGAGCACGAGGCAGCGGATGCCGCGATCCTCTGCGAGCATCCGGGCCTGCGGCTTGATGACCTGTGCGGCGAAAACCCCGGCCACCGGGGCCAGGTGCGGGTCGCGGTTCATCAGCTCGAGGTACCTGGTGAGCTGCTCGACCCCGTCGATGTCGCCGCGGCGCTTGAGCTCGACCGCGACCGAGTGGCCGGCGGCGTCCCTGGCGAGGATGTCGACAGGGCCGATCGCCGTCATGTACTCGCGGCGGACGAGGGTGTGGCCGTCCCCGAGAAGATGGATGTGCTCGGCCAGCAGCTTCTGCAGGTGCGCCTCGACGCCGTCCTTGATCAGGCCGGGGTCGATGCCGAGTTCATGGGCGGAGTCGTGCAGGACCTCGTGGATGCTGACGATGAGCTGGTCTGCGGTCTTCGCGTGGGTGACGGTCCAGACCTGGGTGATGCCGGCATCCGTCTGTTCGTCATCGGGGACCTGCTCGACGAGGGAGCACGGCGGGCTCATCCAGTTGAGCGGCTTGTACGAGCCGCCGTCGGAGTGCACGAGCACGCTGCCGTCCGACTTGAGCAGGAGGAGGCGGGTGGCGAGCGGCAGGTGTGCGTTCAGCCTTCCGGCGTAGTCGACGGAGCAGTTGGCAATTACGAGGCGCACGCATCGAGCTTAACCGGTCTGAAGCAACCGCTCGACAGGGAGGGGTCAGCGGCGGTGGCGCTCGCGGGCGGCCGGAGCGGCGAGGCCGGCGAGGGCCATCAGGGCGACGATGAGGTACAGGGCGTTCAGGATGCCCCAGTTCTGGCCGAGAAGGCCGAGAACGGGCGGCCCGACGAGGAAGGCGAAGTAGCCGATCATGGCGACGGCGCTGACCCGGGCCGCGGAATTCCTTGTGTCGTCCGCGGCGGCCGACATGCCAACAGGGAAGCCGAGTGAGGCTCCGACGCCCCACAGCACGGTGCCCGCGTAGAGTGCCCAGTCGTTCGGCGCGAGGATGAACAGGAGCAGCCCGAGCACCCCGATGACGGCGCAGGCCCGCAGCACGGGAACACGGCCGAACCGGTCGATCACCGGCCCGCCGATCACCCGGCCGACGGTCATCGCTGCGACGAACACGCCGAAGACGATCGCGCCGGCGGTATTGCTGAAACCGTGGCCGTCGACGGAAGCGAGCGCGATCCAGTCGTTCGCCGAGCCCTCCGCGAACGTCATCCCGAGCACGATCGCACCGATCAACAGGACACCCGGGTCTGCCCACACCGACAGGCTCGCTCGAAGCCGGCTGCGCCAGGTGCTGGCCGGCTCGCCAGGCGCACTCGTCTCGGCGGTGTTCTCGAGCTCAGGAATGGACCGAACGGCCAGGACCGCGATCAGGAACACGAGCACCGCAATCGCCGTCAGGTGCCAGAACACCGAGACGGAGAGT
>NZ_JASJVF010000368.1:0-2290 GCF_035019805.1 Cryobacterium sp. 10I1 | reverse complement strand
CGACGGCGGCGGCCATGGTCGGCGGCGGCAGTGGACAGATCCGGCCGGGTGCAGCCGCCCGCGCCTGTCACGGGGTGCTCTTCCTCGACGAGGCTCCCGAGTTCGCATCGGCCGTGCTCGACGCCCTCCGGCAGCCGCTCGAATCCGGGATGATCAGCATCCACCGCGCCAACGCCGTCGCCCACTTCCCGGCGGGTCCGGCTTCGGTGGGCCACTCGATCGTTTCGACCGGCACGGGCGTCAGCTCCGCCCCGTGCCAGATCGCCGCCTCGCGGAGGGAGGCGACCCCGATCACGGTGATGCCGGGCACGAGTTCCGCCTCCGCGGCGTTTCCGGCCGGAACCATGACGGTTCGGTGGCCGAGACGCGACGCCGCGATCACCGCCGGCAGCATGCCCGGGACTGGTCGAAGGCGCCCGTCGAGGGCGAGCTCGCCGATGTGCACGACCGAGCCGACCGACCCGGCCGCGACCACCCCGTCCGCGGCGAGGCACGCGAGCGCGATCGCGAGGTCGAATCCCGAACCGTGTTTCGGGAGCGCCGCCGGCGACAGGTTGATCGTGAGCTTGTTGTGGGTCAGTGGGCAGCCGGAGTTCTTGGCCGCGGCCCTGACCCGCTCCGTCGCTTCGGAGAGCGCGGCGTCCGGCAGGCCGATCAGCACCATGCCGGGGAGCTGACCCGAGATGTCGGCCTCGACTTCGACGAGCGCGCCCGTCAGCCCGAGCAGGGCGACGGCGTGGGTACGGGCGAGACCCATCAGGCTGCGCCCATCAGACGGCACGCACTAGAACACGCTCACTAGAACACTCCGGGCAGGTGCTCGATCACCGGAACGGCGCCGGGGGCGAGGATCACCGCGATCGCGTCGATCCTGATTCGCTCCGGCCAGGCATCCGCCTGCTCGCACCACGCCGCCGCAAGCCGGCGGAGCCGGGCGAGCTTGACGACGGTGATCGCCTCGAACGGATGCCCGAAGCCGATCCCCGAGCGCGTCTTCACCTCGACGAAGGCGACTTCGCCGTCCTGCTCGACAATCAGGTCGATTTCGCCCTGCTCGCACCGCCAGTTGCGGGCGAGGAGCGTATACCCGGCGTCGGTGAGGAACCGCGCCGCGTGCTCCTCACCGAGCCTGCCCAGATCATCTTTGCGTGCCACGAGTGCCTCCCACGGACAGGATGCCGGGGGTGGGCGAGCATCCCCGGGGGCCGTCGTCGACCGGTGGACAGCGGGCAGACGTCGACGCCTGGTGAGGAGAGTCGGGAATTCGCCTTCGGAAAGTCCGTACACCGTCGAGGGGCGCCTCCTAGATGCCGAGGCTCCTGAGTGCCTCGTCCATGCGATCGGCGAGCACCCGATACCCCTCATCGTTCGGGTGCAGGCCGTCGCCGGCCTTCCATTCCGGGTGGCCGTCGAGCCAGTGCGAGGCGCCGGGAATGTAGTCGGCGTCGATCGCCGCAGCGCCCGCGCTCACCCACTCGATGATCTGTTGAACCGAGCCGGGTCGATCGTCGGTGTACCAGAACGGCTCGACCACGATGACGCGTGCGACCGGCAGCGCTTCACTGATCCTGGTGAAGTCGGCCGTGATGGCGGAGCGGATGCGGTCGGCGCGAGCGGGCATCGAGAAGTTGTCGTTGAGACCCATCGTCACGATCACGATGTCGGGGCGGGCGGCGATGACCTGGTCGACGAGGTCCTCTGACACGTCTGCCCGGTGGTTCACGAAACCGAGACCGTTCACGCTCGGGTTCACCTCGGTCCAGCCGTGCTCGATGGAAAGGAGCGTCGACCACCGGCGTTCGGGGCTCGAAGCCCCGGTCCCGAGCGTGTACGAGTCCCCGTAGAACGCCACGACGGGACCGGTACCCGGAGACCCCGCAGGAGTCACCGGAATCGGTTCGGCCGGTACCGCACGTCCAACCGAACCGATCACGGCGACGAGTCCAACGACGACGGCCACGGACCCCACCCAGAGGGCCATGACGGTTCGGGTCATTCGTCGGGGTGCACTCACACCAGTCATTCGGAGCGGGATCCGTTCTGGTTTGCCCGGCAATGCGGGAAAGGACCGGTCACGACACCAGCAGCGGCGTGCCGTTCCCCGCTGCCGCGAACGCGGCATCCGTCGCCCGGAGCACGCGCAGTACGTTCGCCCCGGCGAGGGCGGCGAGCTCGACGGCGGTCCAGCCCCGCGCGGCGAGCTCGGTCAGGAGCGCCGGGTAGCCGTCGACGCCCTCGAGACCGACCGGGAATTCGTCTGTGCCGTCGAAGTCGCCGCCGAGCCCGATGT
>NZ_JASJVF010000367.1:0-2305 GCF_035019805.1 Cryobacterium sp. 10I1 | reverse complement strand
GCATCCGTGGTCGACGAGCTGGCCGCCCTCGCCGAACCCGGGCTGATGGCCATGCCGTCTGGTCGGTTCTTCGGCTGGGTGATCGGCGGCACCCTCCCGGCAGCGCTGGCGGCAGACTGGCTCGTCAGCGCCTGGGACCAGAATGCCGCCATGCGCTTCGCGACGCCGGCCACTGCCGCGGCCGAGGAGGCCGCCGGAGCGTGGGTGCTCGACCTGCTCGGGCTGCCGTCCGGTTCGGATGTCGGATTCACCACCGGGGCGACGATGGCCAATTTCGTCGGGCTCGCAGCCGGGCGCCAGTCAGTGCTCGAGCGGGTGGGCTGGAATCTCAGCAAGGACGGACTTTCCGGTTCGCCCCGCGTGCGGGTGTTCGTGGGCGAGGAGCGGCACGCGGTGATCGACCTCGCACTCCGGTACCTCGGCCTCGGCGAACCCGTCGCCGTAGCGGCCGATGAGCAGGGCCGACTTGATCCCCGTGCCCTCGCGGCTGCGATGCAGGACGGCGAGGGTCCGGCCATCGTCTGCCTGCAGGCGGGGAACCTGCACTCCGGTGCCTTCGATCCGATGACGACGGCAATCCGGGTGGCGCGGGAACACCACGCCTGGGTGCACGTGGACGGCGCGTTCGGCCTCTGGGCCGCGGCGAGCCCGAAGTACCGCGGGCTCGTGGCCGGCGTCGAGGGAGCCGACTCCTGGGCGACCGACGCGCACAAGACGCTCAATGTGCCCTATGACTGCGGGATCGCGATCGTCGAGAAACCGGCGACTGTCCGGTCCGTGTTCGGCGTGCACACGAGCTATCTACTGAAACCGGCGACGGAGGGTCCGGGCGACCCCTTCGAGAAGGTGCCGGAGCTCTCCCGCCGGGCACGGGGCATCCCGGTGTGGGCGGCACTGCGCTCGCTCGGGCGATCCGGCACGATCGACCTCGTCGAGCGCCTGGCCGGTCACGCCCGCTCGCTTGCCGAGGGCCTCGCGCGCATTCCCGGCGCCGAGGTCGTCAACGACGTGGTCTTCACCCAGGTGTGCGTGAGCTTCGGAAGCGATGCCCGCACCCGGCGGGTGACGGAGCTGTTGCTCGGCCAGGGCACCACGTGGATGTCCGGTTCCGTCTGGCGCGGGCGCGAGGTGCTGCGCATCTCGGTCAGCAACTGGTCGACGGATGCCGCCGATGTCGCCGACTCCCTCGCGGCTGTGCGGCGGGCGTGCGAGGCCGCAGGCCACGACGGCGAGGAGACGCCTGGGGGCCTGTACCAGGGCTGACGGTTTCGCGGCAGGCCGAGCCTGGCTCAGGCGTTCCGCACCCAGCCGGTCTCTCGCTCGCGCGCGGCGCCTTCGAGCCCGAGGGCGCCGAGGGCGGCGCTCACGGACATGGTGGAGAGGCCCGCGCGGCGGGCGAGGTCGCCGATCCCACGCGGGGACCGCCCGCTCAGGGCGTCGAAGACCCGCACCTGTTCGCTTGTGCGCCCGGAACCCTCGAGCCCGAGTTCCGATTCGGGGAAGTCCAGTGTCACCTGGACCAGGTGCTCCGCGACGAGTTCCGCCATTTCGGCGGCCGTCGTCACGCAGACGGCGTCGTACTCGCGGATCAGCCGGTGACACCCGGCCGAGGCCGGTGACGTGACCGGGCCGGGTACGGCGCCGAGCGGCCGCCCGAGGGTGGCCGCGTGCCCGGCGGTGTTGAGCGATCCGGAGCGCCACCCGGCCTCCAGGACGATGGTGGCCAGGCTGGTCGCCGCAATCAGCCGGTTCCGTTGCAGGAACCGCCACTTGGTGGGCGCGGCCCCGCACGGGAGCTCGGAAATGACGGCCCCCTCCCCGGCGATCCGTTCGAGGAGGTCGACGTGCCCGCTCGGATATGGCCGGTCCACTCCCCCGGCGAGAAACGCCACGGTTCGACCACGGCTCGCGAGTGCCGCTTTGTGCGCCATCCCGTCGATCCCGTACGCCGCGCCGCTGACGATCGCGAATCCGCGGTCGACGAGGCCGGCAGAGGCTTCCATCGCGACATGCTCGCCGTATCGGGTAGCAGCCCGGGCGCCGACGAGGGCGATCGACTGGGCGAACGCGCCGAGGGCATGTGCAGGGCCGCGCCACCAGAGGGCGAGCGGGGCGTGTACCCCGAGGTCCTCAAGCCCGGCCGGCCAGTCGGGGTCACCGGGAATCGCCAGCCGTGCCCCCGATCGGGCTGCCTGCCGCAGCGCAATCGTGACGACGATGGGATCGAGCCGCGGACGCCAGCGCCTCGCCGGGTCGTTCCGCGCAGCCGTGTTCGGCATCAACGACGGCCTCGTCTCCAACCTCG
>NZ_JASJVF010000366.1:0-2370 GCF_035019805.1 Cryobacterium sp. 10I1 | reverse complement strand
ACCGTCCGCTTGGCGTGGACCCCACCTCTATACAGTCGAGAGCGTGACCCGTTTACCGAACGAAAGCCTGCCGCCGCCGTTCCCGTCTCGGCGTGCGCCGCCCTGCACGCCCTCCGCGACGCCGGGAAGGTCGAGGCGGGCCAGAGGGTCCTCGTGATCGGCGCCGGCGGCGGCGTCGGAACCTTCGCCGTCCAGCTCGCCACGGCGCTCGGCGCGACGGTGACCGGGGTCTGCAGCACCGGCAAGGTCGACCTCGTCCGGTCGCTCGGAGCCGCACAGGTGATCGACTACACCCGCGAGGACTTCGCGGACGGAAGGAACACCTGGGACCTGATCCTCGACATTGCCGGAAATCCCACCCTGTCCCGGCTCCGCCGGGCGCTCACCCCGACCGGCACCCTCGTCATCGTCGGCGGAGAGGGCGGTGGCGCCGTGTTCGGCGGGATCGACCGCCAGCTGCGTGCCCTCCTGCTGTCCGGCTTCGTGAAGCAGACCCTGCGCGGGGTCGTCTCCGCCGAGGGCGCCGACGACCTCGAGACCCTCGGGAAACTGCTCGAGGCCGGCACCATCCGGCCCGTGATCGACCGGACGTTTCCCCTCGCGGATGCGGCAGACGGCATCCGCTACCAGCACGCCGGACAAGCCAGGGGGAAGGTCGTCGTCACCGTTCCGTGAGACCCCGGACAGGGGGAGTCGTAGGCTGGGCGGGTACCCAACGAAATGGATATCCCCCTGTTATGAGCATTTGGCGCACCAAAAGCATTGAGGCCTCGATGGCCGACTCCCTCGAAAAGGGCCACAATCTCAAGCGCACCCTCGGCACCTGGGACCTCATGGTCATGGGTGTCGCCGTTGCCGTCGGCGCCGGGATCTTCTCGGTCGGAGCAAAGGCGGCCGGCAGCTACGCTGGCCCGTCGGTGACGCTCGCGTTCCTGCTCGCCGCCCTCACCTGCGCCCTCGCGATCATGTGTTACGCGGAGTTCGCGTCGGCGGTGCCGGTCGCCGGCTCGGCGTACACCTTCACCTATGCGACCCTCGGCGAGCTCCTGGCCTGGATCATCGGCTGGGACCTGATCCTCGAGATGCTCACCGCGGCCGCCGTGATCGCCAAGTACTGGGGCATCTACCTCTCGAGCGTCTTCGAACTCCTGCACTGGAACGTGCCGGCGACCATCAACATTCTCGGCCTCGACGTGAGCTGGGGCGCCTTCGTCATCGTCGCGATCTTCACGACTCTCCTCGTGCTCGGCACCAAGCTCTCCGCGCGGGTCGCGAGCGTCTTCACGATCCTCAAGGTCGCGATCGTGCTCTTCGTCATCGTCGCCGGCGCCTTCTTCATCAACCCGGCGAACTACTCGCCGTTCATCCCCGCCGCTGTCCCGACGACGGGTGGAGACGGCGACGTCTGGATGCAGTCCCTCTTCTCCTTCATGACCGGTGCGCACCCGGCCCAGTACGGCCTCTTCGGCCTGCTCGCGGGCGCCTCCCTCGTCTTCTTCGCGTTCATCGGCTTCGACGTCGTCGCCACGAGCGCCGAGGAAGTCAAGAACCCGCAGAAGACCCTGCCGCGCGGGATCTTCGCAGGGCTCGCGATCGTGACCGTGCTCTACCTCGGCGTCAGCCTCGTACTGACCGGGATGGTGCCGTACACGGTGCTCGCGCAGGACCCGAACGCCTCCCTCGCAACGGCCTTCGTCGCCGTCGGAGCCGGCTGGGCCGCCGAGGTCATCTCGGTCGGCATCCTGATCGGCCTGACGACCGTGATCATGGTGCTGCTCCTCGGGCTGTCCCGGGTGCTCTTCGCCATGAGCCGTGACGGCCTGCTGCCCCGCGGCCTCAGCGTCACCTCGGCGAAGCGCGGCACGCCGGCGCGGGTGCAGATCATTGCGGGCACGGCGGTCGCGCTGATCGCCGGCCTCACCAACGTGGGCGTCCTCGAGGAAATGATCAACATCGGAACGCTCTCGGCGTTCGTGCTCGTCAGCATCGCCGTGATCGTGCTGCGGAAGAAGCGGCCGGACCTCAAGCGCGCCTTCAAGGTGCCCTTCTCCCCGTACCTGCCGATCCTCTCGGCCGTGCTGTGCTTCTGGCTGATGCTGAACCTCACAACCCTGACCTGGGTGCGCTTCGCGGTGTGGCTCCTGATCGGCCTCGCCGTGTACTTCGCCTACGGGCGCCGCCACTCCGTGGTCGGCATCGAGGCCAAGCGCGTGTTCGACGAGACCGTACGCACCGAGGCCGTCCGAGAGGAGAACTCGCTCCGCGACTGACCCCTCCCGCGACGAACCCTTTCCGCCAATCCGTTCCGCGAGAGTACGGATTCGGCCCTCTCCGTGCGGCTGAAGGGGCCATTTTCGTACTCTCGCGGGC
>NZ_JASJVF010000365.1:0-2372 GCF_035019805.1 Cryobacterium sp. 10I1 | reverse complement strand
CCCCGACCCCGACCCCCACCACGGCGGAAGTAACCGAGTCCGATTTCATCGGTAAGACCAGCGGGGAAGCCCGCACCATGCTCCAGTCTCTGGGCTTCGTCGCCGACGTCGTCACGGGCAAGGCCTCGGTCGACCCGGCAACGCAGGTTGCAGACACGGTCTACTCGGTCAACCCCACCGGCCCGGTCAAGAAGGGCGAGAAGATCACGGTCACGGTCTACGCTCCGGCCGTCGTACCCGACGCCCCGAGCGCCGCTCCGACGACGACCACGACCACCGTCGCCAGCGGCAAGACGGTGACCTACACCTGGGTCGCGCAATCGTGCCCCAGTGGCCAGACCCTGGCCGGGTACAAGCTCGAGGTGACGGGCGGCACCGTGCAATCCGCGAACCCGACGGGCGCTGATGTCACCACGGCGACCGTCGTCGCCGGCCCGGTCGGATCGATGACCGTCAAGTACCTGTACTACTGCGGACAGGTCGCCTCAGCCTGGTCGCCGTCCTCCACCGCGGTGCCGATCACCGCTGCGACACCGTAAGACTGACGCAGGGACGTCAGCTAAAATAGCCAAGATCCGCGCAACCAGGGTTGCCTCAGCCGGGGCGATGCCTGGAGCCGAATGGTCGACAAGAGTGGGAGTGAGTCTGTGAGTGATGAAGGCCGCCTGCTCGCAGGTCGCTATCGAGTGGGGGCACTCATTGGTCGCGGCGGCATGTCCGACGTGCATATCGGCACCGACGCGCGGCTCGGCCGCACGGTTGCGATCAAACTCCTGAAGTCGTCCCTCGCGGCCGATCCCGCCTTCCGCACCCGCTTCCGCCAGGAGGCCCAGGCCGCGGCGCGGATGGCGCACCCCACGATCGTGCGTGTCTTCGACGCCGGCGAGGAGACCGTCGGAGAACCCGGCGGCCTCGAATCGCAGATTCCGTTCATCGTGATGGAATTCGTCGACGGACGCCTGCTCAAGGACATCATCCGCGAAGGCCCTGTCCAGGCCACCGAGGCCGTGCGCATCATCGACGGCGTCCTGACGGCGCTCGAATACTCGCACCGCGCGGGTGTCGTTCATCGCGACATCAAGCCCGGCAACATCATGATCACCAAGACCGGCCAGGTGAAGGTGATGGACTTCGGCATCGCGAGGGCCATCTCGGATTCCTCGACGACGGTCGCCCAGACCACGGCGATCCTCGGCACGGCATCCTATTTCTCCCCGGAGCAGGCCAAGGGAGAATCCGTCGACGCACGCACGGACCTGTACTCCACCGGCGTCGTTCTCTTCGAGATGCTCACCGGCCGCGCGCCCTTCCGCGGCGATACACCCGTCGCCGTCGCCTACCAGCACGTCAGCGAGACACCGGTCGCCCCGAGCTCGATCAACCCCAAGGTTTCCCCGGCACTCGACGTCGTCGTGATGCGCGCCCTTGAAAAGGACCGTTTCGCCCGGTACCAGAGCGCCGTCGAGTTCCGAACGGATGTCGAGATCGCCGGCTCCGGCGTGATCCCGCTGCACCGCCCCGTCGATGAAGCCACCGCGAGCCTTTTCGGCGCACCGCCCACGGCGACCTCCGGATCGGAGCTCGCGCTCAAGCAACTCGCCGAGGACGCCACGATGGTGCGCACTCAGCGACGGCCCCCGGTCATCTGGATCTGGGCCGGCATCCTCAGCGTGATCGTGATCGTGCTTTCCGTGATGATCTGGGCCTTCAGCCTCACCCCCAGCAGCGACCTCCCGGATAACTCCCGGAAGGTGCCCTCGTTGGTCGGCCAGAGCTACGAGACCGCCCAGAACACCCTCATCGAGTCCGACCTCGCTGCCACGATGGCCCAGGAGGCCAGCGCAACGGTCCCCAAGGACAAGGTCACCCGCACAGACCCGCCCGCTGGAACGATCGCCCAGCCGACCGATGTGATCAAGGTCTACGTATCAACGGGTCCGCAGCCCGTGACGGTGCCCGATGTCACGAACCTGCCGATCGCCGACGCCCAGGCCGCGATCAGCGCTCTCGGGCTCCTGCCAGGGTCGATCACCAAGGAGAACTCTGCGACGATCGCGCCCAACCTTGTGCTGCGCACCGACCCGGCGCTGCAGGGGAGCGCCCAGACCGGCGACACCGTCGATATCTTCATCTCCAGCGGCCTCGTCACCCTGCCGAACCTCGTCGGCCAGTCCCTTCAGGCGGCTAGCGAGCTCCTGCTGGCCCCGTCCGTACAGGTTGTGCCGATCCCGACGCCAGACGCCACGTGCGCCATGAAACCGGGATCTCCGGTCACCAAGCAATCCCAGGCGCCCGGAGACGTGGAGCAGAAGTCCCAGGTGGCGCTCACCTACTGCGCAGGCTAACGCCGCGTTTTCTGCCCCACCCTCCCT
>NZ_JASJVF010000364.1:0-2410 GCF_035019805.1 Cryobacterium sp. 10I1 | reverse complement strand
CGGACCCGCGCTCGAGGGCGCCCTGCTCGACGCGGCGTGGGCCGAGCTGACCGAGCGTGGCTACGAGAGTTTCACGATCGACGCCGTCGCCACCCGCGCAGGGACGAGCCGCGCCGTGCTTTACCGGCGCTGGCCGGGCAAGCCGGAGCTGGCCCGCGCGGCCATCGTCCACGTCGTTGCGCAGGACCCGATCGAGGTGAAGGACACCGGAAGCCTGCGCGGGGACGTGATCGCGCTCCTCCGGCAAGCGAACGAGCGCCGCGTCCGGATCGCGACGCAGCTCGTCGTGTCCCTCGCCGACTACTACCGCGCCACCGGGACGAGCCTGGCCGACCTCCGGGAATCGATCTCCGGTGGCCAGGGCCCGATCATGGACGGCGTGATCGCCCGGGCACTCGAGCGCGGCGAGATCGATGCCTCGAGGCTGACCCCGAGGATCAGGAACCTTCCCGTCGACCTGTTCCGGCACGAGGTCCTGATGACGCACTCCGCCGTGCCGGAGGAGACCATCCTGGAGATCGTCGACACGATCTTCCTCCCGCTCGTGCTGGCCTAGACGGCGACCGCGCGCCGCGGCAGCAACACGTCGAAACGGCATCCGTTCGGCACGTTCTGCACGATCACCTCGCCCTGGTGCGCTGTGACGATGCCCTGCACGATGGCGAGGCCGAGTCCAGCCCCGCCGGGGGTGCGCGGCTCGCTCGCCCGCCAGCCGGCCTCGAACACCCGGTCGATGTCCTGTTCCGGGATGCCGCCTGCCGCGTCCTCGACGGAGATCACGGCCCCGCCGTCCCCCCGTTCGCGCACCGACACCGTGATCGGGCTCCCGGACGGCGAATGCTGGATCGCATTCATCACGAGGTTCCCGACAACGCGGGACAGTTCGCGCGGATCGGCGAGGACCGTCAGCCCCGTCTCGCCGGCGAATCGCAGGTCGAGGGACTTCGCGTGTGCTACGGGTCCGAAGCCCGCGACGGTGTCACTGATCAGGTCGTAGAGCGCGACCGGCTCGAGCGCGAGGCGCAGCGTCCCGGAATGGATCCGCGACAGTTCGAAGAGGTCGTCGACCATCCCGCTCAACCGGTCGACCTGGTCGCGCATCCGCGGGTAATACCGGGCGGGGTCCTCGACCATCCCGTCCTCGAGCGCCTCCGCCATGGCGCGGATGCCGGCGAGCGGCGTCCGCAGGTCGTGCGAGATCCACGCGATCAGTTCGCGCCGGGATTCCTCCACGCGTCGTTCGCGAGCCCGGGACTCGGCGAGGCGGGCCCC
Source organism: Cryobacterium sp. 10I1 (assembly GCF_035019805.1). Taxonomy (NCBI): domain Bacteria; kingdom Bacillati; phylum Actinomycetota; class Actinomycetes; order Micrococcales; family Microbacteriaceae; genus Cryobacterium; species Cryobacterium sp. 10I1. The sequence continues at coordinate 1,138 of NZ_JASJVF010000364.1, read as the reverse complement.
CGTCGCGGCGAGTTCCCCGGCGAGGTCGCTGAACTCGGTCGTGCTGTGCCGCGGGGCGGCGGCGTCGCCGTCGGCCGCGACCGATTCGCCGCGGCCGAGGCGTTCGGCCGCGCTGCGCAGGTGCCTGCTGTCGCGCACGAGGGTGCGTCCGAGAAGCGCGGCCATCACGAGCGACACGAGCCCGGCGACTGCGGCGACCGAGTAGAAGACGCCGAGGTCGTGGGTCGAGACGTACATCTGGGTGGCGACCGCCGACATCCCCCCGACGACGGAGACGATCGCCGCGAGGGCGACGAGCATGAGCTGCACCACGAACGAGGACCGCTTCATCATCCGCAGCGCGAGCAGGCCGAGCGCGCCGGTGACGACCGCGCACGCAAGGGCGTTGAGCGCGACGATGACGAGCACCTCGGTCGTCATGAGATCGTCCGGTCTTCTGCGGTCGCGGAATCCGGTGCGCCGCGGCTACCCGACGGGCCGAGCGGGACAGGGTCGAACCGGTAGCCGACGCCCCACACCGTCTGCAACAGCAGCGGATGCGCCGGGTCGGCCTCGATCTTCTCCCGCAGCCTCCGCACGTGCACGGTCACGGTCGAGAGGTCCCCGAATTCCCACCCCCACACCGAGCGGAGCAGGTCCTCCCGGCCGAGGACCGTGTACGGGTGCCGGAGCAGGTAGGAGAGCAGGTCGAACTCGCGCACCGTGAGCACGAGCGGCGTTCCGTGCAGGCGCAGCTCGTGTGCGGCGGTGTCGAGGGTGAAGTCGCCGATCGCGAGCGGCACGGTCGGCGGGCCCGATGCATCGCCCGCGCCCTGCCCGGCCGACTGCGCGGCGGCCTGGGCTGCGGCCTGGCCGGTGCGCCGCAACACGGCCTGCACCCGCAGCACGAGCTCGCGCGGCGAGAACGGCTTGGCGAGGTAGTCGTCCGCACCGGCCTCGAGGCCGTCGATGCGGTCGTCCTCCTGGTTGAGGGCGGTGAGCATGATCACGGGGATGGCCCAGGTGCTGCGCACCCGGCGGCACACCTCGATCCCGTCCAGGAGCGGAAGCATCCGGTCGAGCACCACGAGGTGCGGCCGCTTCTCCTCGGCGAGGCGGAGCGCGCTCAGCCCGTCCGGGGCCTCATCGACCAGGAACC
>NZ_JASJVF010000363.1:0-2453 GCF_035019805.1 Cryobacterium sp. 10I1 | reverse complement strand
CCCCCCGGCTCGACCAGGTCACGATCCAGGTCGGCATCGACCTGCCCGCTCGGGCCGTTCGCGCCCTGCTGCGGCCCTACCTCGGCGTCCTGCACGTGGTGTTCGGGCGGGTGCGCGTCTCCACGAGCCGGGCATCCGGTCGTCGTCCGCTCGTGACGCTCGAGTTCGACGCGGAACACGGCCCCGAACGCCGACGCGTCGCACGCCCAGTACGCTGAACTGACCCGGGGCAGACGAACGCGCCGGGTGGCGCAGAGGGGGATTCCAGGTACCGTGGCAAAACTGTACTTTCGCTATGGAGCGATGAACAGCGGCAAGAGCACGTCGATGCTCCAGGCCGCATACAACTACGAGGAGCGCGGCCATCGTGTGCTGCTCGCCAAGCCGTCTGTCGACACCAAGGGTGATCGGGGCATCCTCTCGCGCCTCGGCGTGACGCGTGGCGTCGACTTCCTGCTCACCCCTGAGACGGATGCCTACGCCCTCTTCCAGGAGCACCGCGCTGAGGTCGTGGCCCGCGACGGGCTCGACGTCAGCGCCCTCCTCGTCGACGAGGCGCAGTTCCTCACCGAGGCCCAGGTCGACGACTTGCTCCGCATCGCGATCCTCGAGAACATCCCCGTCCTGGCGTACGGGATCCGCACCGACTTCCAGACCGTCGCGTTCCCCGGCAGCCGCCGCCTGCTCGAGATCGCGCACAGCCTCGAAGAACTCAAGACCATCTGCCGCTGCGGGCGCAAGGCCGTCTTCAACGGCCGCAAGATCGACGGGCGCTTCGTCTTCGCTGGCGACCAGGTCGCGATCGACGGGGCCTTCGTCACCTATGAGTCCCTGTGCGGCTCCTGCTACCTCGAGGAGAGCGGCGGGCGCCTCGGCCATCGGGCCATGAACGAGGGGAGGGGGCGCCCGGCTGTTTCTCCAGAAGACCTCGTCCCTGGCGAGACTGCGAGCGCCCCACATGCCCCCCGGCGCGTTCCCCCGGTTTCACCCTAGGACCAGCACATCACCGTCGAAAAGCCGTCACTTCCGGTGGCACCCGAACACGCACGCCGGCGGCAGGAACACCATCCAGCTTCACCGCACCGCAGGCGCCGTCCCCGTACGGCCTGACCGAAAGTTTCTCGTGCCCAGCTATCGCATTGCCTTGATCGATGACCACGAGATCGTCGCGCGCGGTTTCGCCGCCCTCTTCGGGGCGCTCCCGGAGATCCAGGTCGTCGCAACGGTCGCTTCGGTGACCGAACTGCTCGAATCGACCGCGCAGGCCAGCCACCCGGTCGACCTCGTGATCCTCGACCTGCGGCTGTCCGACGATTCGGCCGTCGGCGACAACGTCGACCGGCTGCGCTCCGCCGGTTCGGCCGTCCTCGCCTTCACCGCGGGCGACGACGCCGTGCTGATGCGCACGGCCGCCCGCAGCGGGGTGCTCGGCGTGGTGCGCAAGTCCGAACCGACGGCGGTGCTGCTCGACGCGGTGCTCCGCGCCGCCGCCGGGGAGCCGATCCCCTCGACCGAGTGGGCTGCCGCCCTCGACGGCGACCCCGAGCTCAACGACGCCGGGCTCAGCCCGCGGGAACGCGAAGTGCTCTCCCTCTACGCGGCCGGCGCGAAGGCCCCGCTCGTCGCCGCCCGCACCGGCCTCGCCGAGGCGACCGTGATCGACTACATCCGCCGGGTCCGTTCGAAATACCAGCGCGTCGGACGCCCGGCCAACACGAAGATCGACCTGTACAAGCGGGCCCTCGAAGACGGCATCCTGCCGGTCCCCGGCCAGCCGTGAGGCGCGGCCGGCGCCCGCTCGCCGGCCTGACCGCCGCCGAGCGCCTCGCCCGGGTGCTCTATACGTCGATCGGTCCCACCGCGGTGGTGTTCTGCCTCCTCAGCCTGGGCTCCTTCCTCAGTCAGGTCTGGGCACCGCGACCCCTTCCCGCGATCCTGATCTGGGCCCTCGTCTTCGGGCTGCCCGTCGCGCTCGGTGTGCTCTCCCGGCGGGCGTCGCTGAGGCTGCTGCGCCGGATCGCGCTCGCCGAGGGTGTCGTGTTCCTCGCCATCCTCGTCTTCTGGTTGTCGTTCCGGGCCACCCCGCTCCCGGCCGGCGCGGACATCCCCTGGGCCCTGACCTTCACCGGGGTGCCCGTCCTCGCCGTCGGCGTCGCCACCCGCGACCGCTTCGGCTGGGCCTATCTCGTCGTCGTCTGCGCGCTCAGCGGCCTCGTCCGCGCCGCGACATCGACGGATCCCCAGCCGGTCCTCGTCGGCCTCGAAGACGCCGTCTACTCGATGCTCCTCGTGGGCGTCTTCCTCGGGCTGATGATGGCGGCCCGCCGCAATGCCGTCCGGGTTGACGCTGCGACGGTCGCCACTCGGGCGGACATCGCTGCCGCCGCCGTAGACCTTGGCGCGACCTTCGAAGAAGCCCTGGGAGGTGCCGAACTCCGCCATTTCGTCCAGGC
>NZ_JASJVF010000362.1:0-2464 GCF_035019805.1 Cryobacterium sp. 10I1 | reverse complement strand
GCGACCGGGGCATCCCGGTCATCCTGATCAGCCACAACATGCCGCATGTGTTCGAGGTCGCCGACCCCCTCGGTGAAGCTGTCGCCCATGGCGATGAAGCGCTGGTACATCCGACCCCCTGTTGCTGCGGGCGTGCCCCGCATCCGTCACCAGCGCGATGTTACCCGCCCGCGGCTGGGGTCAGCGCTCGGGGTGGCTGTGCTTCGTTCCGTGGCTGTGCTTCGTGCCGTGGGTCTGTTCTTCGCCCTGGCTCGGGTCGCGGGACAGCTGCCAGCGTTCCTGCAGCACATCGCGGGCCTGCTGGGCGGCGCGGCGCACCTCCTTGTCGGGGTCGCGCAGGCGCTGCACGATCGTGGGGAGGTTCTCCTCGGTGCCCTGGGCGGCGAGCGCGTGCAGGGCGGCGGCGCGCACGCGCGGCACCTCGTCCGTCGTGAGACGCACGAGCTTCGGGGCGACCTGCAGCTCGCGCAGCTGCACGACGCGGGCGCACATCTCGCGCACCCGCCAGGCCTGGTTGTTCAGCCCGACGACGATGTACGGCGCGGCCGACTCTCCCCAGACGTAGAGCAGCGCACGCGCGCCCCAGAGCTCGGGCCAGTACAGCGCAGGGGCGCCCTCGAGAATGCCGAGCGCGTGGCGGCCGCCGGCGTACAGAAGGAAGTCCTTGCCGGCGTTCTTGGCGCGCAACAAGGCCACGGAACTGTCGACCACCGCGGTCTCGCCGTAGTGCTCGACGGCCGCGTGGATGCGCTCGGCCGTCGGAAGGTCGATGGGAAGGTCGGGGTGTGGCTCTAATTTGTTATGCATAGCACTCCCCACGGTACTGCCCGGGAGGCCACGGGGCCACTACGGCCGCGTCACATCGTGCGTGCGCCCAGCATCCGCTCGAAGCCGGTCGCATGCTCGTAGACGCCGTAGTTGCCGATCTCGGTGTAGCCGAGGCTGCGGTACATGGCGAGAGCCTCCGGCTGCCGGTAGCCCGTTTCGAGGCGCAGTCGGGAGTAGCCGAGCTCGCGGGCGAGGTCTTCGAGCGCGCCGAGAACCGCGGCGGCGTACCCCTGCCTGCGGTAGGCGGGGCTTGTCCACAGGCGTTTCGCCTCGCAGGTGTCGGCATCGAACCGACGGATGCCGCCGCCCGCGACGGTCACGTCGCCCTCGCGCAGCACGATGAACCCGCCATCGGGTGCCGCGAAATCCGCGGCCTTGTCCTCGAGAACGTCATCGCCGCCGCCGTACCGCAGCGTGTATTCGCGATTGAGATCGCTCAACAGGGGGACCACTTCGGCGTCGGTCAGGCGTACGCGTACAAATTCCACGGATCCAGTCTGCCCGGTAAACTCCTCGTGTGTCTGTCAACCCCGAACTGCAGGGCCGGGTCTTCCCGCCCGTCGCCCCTTATCTCGTCGGTCGGGAGAAGGTGCGGGAGTTCTCCCGTGCCGTCTTCGCGCGCAACCCGATCAACCACGACCCGGCGGCCGCCCGAGCGGCCGGCTACGCCGACGTCGTCGCCCCGCCGACCTTCGCGGTCGTCGTCCAGGAGGCCACCCTCGCCCAGCTCCTCGCCGAGCCCGACGGCGGCATCGACTTCAGCCGCGTGGTGCACGGCGAGCAGCGCTTCACCTTCAGCCGCCCGATCGTCGCCGGTGACGAACTGACCGCCACCCTCTCCGTCGCAAGCGTGAAGAGCCTCGGCGGCCACTCGATGGTCACAGCGGAGTCCCGCGTCGTCGACGCGACCGGCGCCCACGTCGTCACCGCGACATCCACCCTCGTCGTCAGGGGAGACGAATGACCCAGGAACCCGCGGCCACGCCCGCACTCGATGAGCTCACCCTCGGCCAGATCGTCGCCACCGGCCTCTTCCCGCTGACGCGCGATTCCCTCGTGCGGTACGCCGGGGCATCCGGTGACTTCAACGCCATTCACTACCGCGACGACGTCGCCGTCTCCGTCGGCCTGCCCGGCGTGCTCGCCCACGGCATGCTCACGATGGGCCTCGCCGTGCAACCCGTCGTCGACTGGGCCGGCGACCCCGCCCGCGTCATCGACTACCAGGTGCGCTTCACCCGCCCGGTGCTCGTCGATCCCACGCTCGGCGCCGTCGTGTCCGTGGTCGCGAAGGTCGGCCGCATCGAAGCGGATGCCGGCATCGTGCGCATCGACCTCACGGTCACCGCGAACGACCAGACCGTCCTCGGCAAGGCGCAGGCACGCGTCTCGCTCGCCTAGGCCCCCGATGACGGACCCCGCTTTCGGTTCGGTGCCCGCACCAGCGTCGGCGCCCGCGTCCGGGCAGGCCGAAACGGACGCCGGGCACGGCGTGACCGCCGGTATGGTGCCGGCGGATGCTGCGCCGACGACGTTCGCCGACCTCACCACGATCCGCACCGGCGGGCGACCGCTGTTCCTGCTCGCGCCGGAGACGGAGGACGAGCTCATCGAGACCGTTCAGGACGCCTGGGCG
>NZ_JASJVF010000361.1:0-2465 GCF_035019805.1 Cryobacterium sp. 10I1 | reverse complement strand
ACGTGCCGCAGGAACGCTTCGACCGCCGCCGCGACCGTCATCGGCCGGTGTGATTCCAATTGTTCGGGTGCCGCGGCGAACGCCGGCGACTCCGGCTCCGCTCCCTCCGGCGCGGGTTCGGATTCCGCGACCTCGTCCGAGCTCACCGCCCTGCTCACGGCCTCGACGGCTCGCTGGGCCGCGGCGGTCGACGGATCGCAGTCCGCTGCGACGCTCGAACTGTCCACCGGCGTCGCCGTGATGGCGATCGGCGGCTGGAGCAGTGACCCGACGCCGACCCTCGCCGAGTTCCAGGCGTACGTCGCGACCGGTGACGTCGGCTACTACATCTCCGGAAGCCAGGGCGGCGGCATGGGCGGCGGCGACAGCACCGCGACGGCCATCGCGACCTGGGTGGCCGCGACATACACCGCGACCACGGTCGGCGGCTCGACGGTCTACGACCTCTCGACCCCCACCGCCTGACCCGGTTCCGGGCGCGGGAACGCAAAAACGGGAGTGGGCCCTGGGGCCCGCTCCCGTTTTGGGTGATGCGGAGTGCTGGTGGAACGAACTGCTCGCGAACTGAACGGCGCTGAAGCGTGAAGGCTAGGCCTTGACCTTCGGTGCGGACGTGTCGGCGGGCAGTGCTGCCTTGGCGCTCTCGACGATGGCGGCGAAGGTGGCCGCTTCGTTGACCGCGAGGTCGGCGAGGATACGACGGTCGACCTCGATGCCGGCCAGGGCGAGGCCCTGGATGAGGCGGTTGTAGGTCAGGCCGTTCTGGCGGGACGCAGCGTTGATCCGCTGGATCCACAGGCGACGGAAGTCACCCTTGCGTGCACGACGGTCACGGTAGCTGTAAGTGAAGGAGTGAGTGAGCTGCTCCTTGGCCTTCGTGACCAAACGGGAGCGCTGGCCGCGGTAACCCTTGGCGCGCTCGAGGATGACGCGGCGGCTCTTGTGAGCATTGACCGCTCTTTTTACTCTTGCCATTTTCTTGTTCCTTTAGGGGTACGGGGTCTAGCGACCGAGAAGCTTCTTGATGACCTTGGCGTCGGCCTTGGCCAACACCTGGTCGTGGTTCAGGCGGGACTTGCGCTGGGTGCTCTTGACCTCGAGGTTGTGGCGCAAACCGGCCTGCTGCTTCATGATCTTGCCGCTGCCGGTTACCTTGAAGCGCTTCTTAGTCCCGGAGTGGGTCTTCATCTTAGGCATTTTTTTCCTCCTGTTTCGCTGCCTTATCAGCAGCTCTATGTGCATTGGCCTCTGCCTTGGCCTCTGATTTGTTCTTCAGTGGGCCAATCACCATGACCATGTTTCGACCGTCGATAGTCGGGCTCGATTCGACCGAACCGAATTCCGCGACATCCTCGGCAAATCTTTGGAGCAGTCGTACGCCCTGGTCGGGACGGGACTGTTCACGGCCACGGAAAAGAATCATGGCCTTGACCTTGTCGCCGGCCTTGAGGAAGCCTTCGGCGCGTTTGCGCTTGGTCTCGTAGTCGTGCGTGTCAATCTTGAGGCGGAACCGAACTTCCTTAAGAATGGTGTTCGCCTGGTTGCGCCGGGCCTCCTTGGCCTTCTGCGCAGCCTCGTACTTGAACTTGCCGTAGTCCATGATCTTTGCGACCGGCGGCTTGGAGGTAGGGGCAACCTCGACGAGGTCCAGATCCGCCTCCTGTGCCATGCGCAGTGCGACGTCAATGGCCACGACCCCGATCTGCTCGCCGGCGGGGCCGACAAGACGGACTTCAGGGACGCGGATACGGTCATTTGTACGGGGATCGCTGATGCGTCTCTCCTTCTCTCATGCATCGTGACTACAGCCAGGCAACGGATGCCGCCTGGCGACGAAGAGAGGAAAATCGCGTGCGAAATGGTGGAGCGTTATTGCTCAAACACTGCGTACGGCACCCTGTCTACCTTCGCGCCACTGTTTCCAGTGCCACGACGGCGGAGTGCAAACAACCCGGTAACCTTTGTGAAGCGGTATGCGCGGGTGGGAGATTATCCACTTTCGTACCGAGATAAATACCTCGGAGCCCGGACGAGTCTAACAGAGGAATGCAGTGACCAGTAGCACAAGCCAGGATGCCAGCCAGGAAACCCGCGATATCGCCGATGTGGCCGCCGTGGAGATCATCACGACGGCGTGCGTGCACCTGATGAGCGCCGCTGCGGTGAAGTGCGGGCTTGCCGACGACCCCGACACGCAGATCGACCTCGACGAGGCCCGGAAGCTCATCAACGCCCTCGCCGGGCTCGTGACGGCGGCCGCCCCCGACATCGCCGACATGCACGCGCGGAGCCTGCGCGACGGGCTGCGTTCGCTGCAGCTCGCGTTCCGCGAGGCCTCCGCGATCCCGGACCCGATCGGCGCGGGCCCAGGCGAGAAGTACACCGGCCCGGTCGACTAGCCCGATCACCCTTCCCTGAGGTGTCGCATATCGACGTTCCCGCGACCCGCGAACGTCGATATGCGA
>NZ_JASJVF010000360.1:0-2467 GCF_035019805.1 Cryobacterium sp. 10I1 | reverse complement strand
GTCTTCTTCTGACCCTGGTACTCCGGGTAGCCGGCCGCGCGCCAGGCGCAGAGCGCGGCGAGCGGGCAGTCCGCGCAGCGCGGGCGTGCTGACGTGCAAACGAGCGCGCCCAGTTCCATGGCGCCGGCGTTGAAGACGGCCGCGGCACGGACATCCGCCGGAAGGAGCGCGTTCATGGCCGCGAGATCGCGGGTGCGGCTCGGCGGCGCGGGTTCGGCCTGGCCTGCGACGCAGCGGGCGATGACCCGGCGCGTGTTCGTGTCGACGACCGGATGCCGGTGGCCGTACGCGAACGCGGCGACCGCCCGCGCGGTGTAGTCGCCGATCCCCGTCAGCGTGAGGAGCACGCCGACGTCCTGCGGCACGATTCCGCCGTGGTTCTCGGTGATCTCGACGGCCGCGGCGTGCAGCCAGAGCGCGCGCCGCGGGTAGCCGAGCGTCGCCCATGCCCGCACGGCCTCGCCCGGCGGAACGGCGGCGAGGTCGGCGGGTGTCGGCCAGCGGGTGAGCCACGCCTCGAGGTGCGGAATCACCCGGGTCACCGGCGTCTGCTGCAGCATGAACTCGCTCACGAGCACGCCCCACGCGCCGAAACCGTCGCGGCGCCAGGGAAGGTCGCGAGCGTGCAGGCCGAACCAGGCATTGACGAGGCTCGCGATCTCACCGGTGCCATCGGCCTCGGGGGCAGACCCGGTGGCTGGCACTCCCGCGGATTCGATGGGCGCGATGACGGTTGCATTCACCCCACTAACCTAGGCTCGATTCATGACGCTTGTTTCGACACCACGCCTCGACTTCCTCCGCGACCTCGCAACGGAGATCCTCAGCCTCTACGGCCGAGGCCGCACGATGGTCGCGATCGACGGGACGGACCCCATCGCGCGGGCCGCCTTCGCCGACGACCTCGCAGCGGCCTTCGCCGCGACCGGGCACGCCGTGTCCCGCGCCTCGCTCGCCGACTTCGAGCGCTCCACCGAGGAGCAGACGGCCTTCGGGCCGGCCTCGCCGGAGCGACTGTTCCGCCACCGCGACGACTTCGACCTGCTCCGCAGGGCGCTCCTGGTCCCGTTCCGCGTCGCCGGCGCGACGGGGCCTGCGGACGACACCCTGATCTTCGACGGGGAGTTCCTGCTCAGGAAGGAACTCCGCGACGGCTGGTCGTACAGCGTGCTGACCGAGACCGCAGCGGATGCCTCGTCGACCGGCGCTTTCATCGACCTCGCCGCTGAGCTGAAGCCCTCCGGGGAACTCGGTGATGCTGCGGATACCACGACAGACCCTGCACTGGGTGGTTCCCCTGTTCCCGACGACCGGGCCATCGCCAACCGGCTCTACCGGGCCGAGGTCCGGCCCAGGTCGTGGGCGACGGCCGTCGTCGACCTCGCCAATCCGGCGGATCCCCGCCGTCTCTTCTTCGACAGCTGCTGAGCCGGCGCCGCGAGGCCTACCGCAGTCGGAGCGGGGCGAAGCGCACGAGCACCTCGGCTCGTGTGAGCGGGTGTCCTGTGGCCTCGACTTCGTGCACAAGGGCAGTCAGCAGGGTATTGACCGGCGCGGCGACGCCTGCCGCCGCGGCCTCCCGCACGACGACCCCGTTGAGGTGGTCGATCTCGGTCAGCTGACCCCTGCGGAGGCTCTGCAATGTCGAGCCGAGGTTCGGCACGTCGCCCATCCTGGCCCGCATCAGGCGCGGCAGCAGCTGCCCGATCGAGAGCGGAAGGCCGGCGAAACCACGCAACCGGCGGTCGCCGAGCCCCTGCAGCGCCCCGAAACGCACCCCGCGGGCGACGCCGACGCGCACGGTCTCCCGCATGCTCGCGGTCAGGACCCGACGGAGCTCCGCATCGTCGACGACCTCCTGCACGCTCAGCCCGGTCACTGCCGGGAGCGCGTTGAGCATGTTGACCACGAGCTTCGTCCACTGGGCGCCGACGAAGTTCGAGGTCGCGATCGTCGGGAATGCCGCGTCGAGCACACCCTGCCAGGCGAGCGTTCCCGCGTCGATGTCACCGGTATCGTGCCCGATGTACGTCGGTGCCGGCGTGGTCACGGTGACGAGTCCCGGCGCCGCATAGTTCGCGGCGATGATCGAGAGCGCCCCGAAGCAGTCGGAGTTCGGCAGGATCCGTCGCGCCGTCGCGACACCGTCGAGCCCGTTCTGCACGACGATCACCGGCGAGCCGTCGAGGACCGCCGCGTTGGCCGTGATCGCGGCGGCGGCATCCTGCGCCTTGGTGCAGACGAGCGTGAGCTCGGGCGTCTCGGTGAGCAGTTCGACAGCAGCCGGCCGGGCGGTCTCGTCGCCGAAGCCGCCGGTCAGGTGAATGCCCTCCGAGCGGATGACGCCCAGGGCCTTTCCCCGTGCCGTCACGGTCACGGTATGCCCGGCCTTCTCCAGTAGCGTAGCGAACGTTCCGCCGAGGGCACCCGCACCGATCACAGCAATTCGCATCCCCCCAGCCTAGGT
>NZ_JASJVF010000359.1:0-2469 GCF_035019805.1 Cryobacterium sp. 10I1 | reverse complement strand
CGGCGACCCGGGCGTTCACCATCTTCTGCACCGCGACGGCCATCGAGAGGCCTTCGTTGGGGATCTTGTTCTTCAGCCGGTAGATGATGGCGCGGGAGGTGTAGAGCGAGGCCCAGCACGCGCGGATGTGCTCGGTGACGTCTGTGACGCCGAGGAGCCAGAGGTAGGTGTCCTGCTGGCCGGCGAAGCTCGCATCCGGCAGGTCCTCTGCCGTCGCCGAGGACCGCACGGCGACAGGGACAGGGGACTCGAAGCGCGACTGCAGTGCCTCGTATGCCTCGATGGTCGTGGCGTGCAACTCGGCGGGCACCGGCCGCGAGGTGATCTCGAGGCGCAGCTGGGCCGAGACCCGGTCGACGGCGGTCACGTCGTCGGGATCGAGGTTCGCGAGCATCTCGTGGATGTCCTTCTCGATGCCGGCCTCGCGGATGAAGGCGTCGTATGCTGCCGTCGTGATGGCGAAGCCGGGGGGAACCGGCATCCCGGCCGCGGTGAGTGCGACGAGGGACGCGCACTTGCCGCCGAGCTGCTCGTGCAGCGGCGGAAGCCCGCCGTCGAAGAACTGGATGTAGGCGGCGTGGGATGCCGGTGTTGCGGTGACAGCGGGGGTTGCGGTTTCCATCAGGCGTTGGCCTCCCAGGTGACGGGAACCGACGTCGGCGCCCTGAACGACAGGTTTTCTCCGAAGACGATCGCTTCGGAATCGACGATCCTCAGGCCGGGGACGGCCCGGATGGTCTCTTCGACGACGATCTTGTCCTGCAGCTTGGCGAGCATGTTGCCGAGGCAGTAGTGGATGCCGAAGCCGAAGGAGAGGTGGGTGCGGGCGTTGGCCCGTTCGATGTCGAAGACCTCGGGCTCCTCGAAGACGCTCGGGTCCCGGTTGGCCGATCCCATCAGCAGCAGGATGTTCGCGCCCTTCGGGATCGGGGTGCCGGCGATCTCGGTGTCGACGAGGGCCTTGCGCCGCCAGCCGACGATCGAGGGGCTGTAGCGCAGCGTCTCGTCGATCGCCCCGGGAATCCGCTTGGGGTCCTCGACGAGCTTCTGCCACTCGCCGGGGTTGCTGAGCAGCATCCGGATCGTGTTGGAGATGAGCGTCGTCGTGGTCTCGTGGCCGGCGAAGAGCAGGCTGTAGCAGACCGACGCGATCTCGTGGTCGGAGATCTCTCCGCCGGCCAGCTGGGCGCGCACGAGGTCGGTGACGAGGTCGGTTCCGGCAGTTCCGGCGTCGATGGCCTCGTGGGCGGCGGAGACCAGGCGCCGGCATTCGGTCCAGTAGTCGACGAGGTTGTGCGCGTGCGGGATCTGCTCCTCGTCGCTCAGGTCACCCCAGGTCATCGCGGCCCGCGAGTCCGACCATTTCTTGTAGGTCGGGACCATTTCCGGCCCGACGCCGAGCAGGCCGAGGATCGTGATCGTGGGGATGTCGACGGCGACGTCCTTCAGGAAATCGCCCCGGGCATCCGGATGCGCGAGCATCTGGGTGAGGAGCCGCGCGGTGTTCTCGCGGATGGTGGGCTCGAGGGCCTTGTACCGGCGTGGGCTGAACTCCTGCTGCACGATCGTGCGCATCCGGGTGTGCTCTGGGGGAACGCGGGCCGAGAGGCCGGAGTATGCGGTGAAGCCGCCATCGTTCATGATCTTCGTCGCGGCGGCTCCGCGCGGCCGCACGGGGGCCTGGGCGTTCTCGCTGCTGAAGGTGACCCAGTTGTCGAAGACGGCCTTGACGTCCGCGTAGCGGGAGACGACGTAGTAGCCGATGCGCTCGTCGAACATGACGGGCTGCTCGTTGCGCAGCTCGGCGTATGCAGGGAACGGGTCGTTCATGTCGAACGGGGAATAGCCGTGGTGGCCGCCGGCGGCCGCGGCGAGCGCGCGGTGATCGACCGGGCACTGGGCTGCTGCGGGCTGGGCTGCTGCGGGCTGGCCGGGGGCCGGCTGGGCTGCGGCCGGGTGCGTGGTGGCGGGCTGTGCCGTCACGGGCTGAGCGTTCACGAGTGCTCCTTCTGTCCACTTCTGCGGGGACTGTCCACTTCTGCGGGGATCTGGCTCCATCTAATGCTCCCGGAGCTGGGAAGCGCCGGGCTTGTCCCACTGGGCGGAAGTGGAGTTGGGGAGGCGCCCGTTCAGGCCGGTTCAGGACTGCTGCGGTTTGCGGGCACGCGCCGCCGGTTGCAGGGCGGCCTTCGGCAGGTGCGCGATCCCCGCCTGGATGCGCTCGGCCGTGCCGAGCAGGATGGGCAGGTTGCGTTCGAGCTGGTGCGCCCGCGAGGTGGGCAGCACGATCCCGAGTCCGCCGAAGATACTTCCGTCGGCCTGGAACACCGGGACGGCGAGCGAGCACGATCCGAGCCGCACCTCCTCTGAGGCGACGGCGAAGCCCTGGCCGCGTACCTTGTCGAGTTCCCGGCGGAGCTGCTCCGGGTCGGCCTTGGTGAACGGGGTGCGCTGCACGAGCGCCGCGCC
>NZ_JASJVF010000358.1:0-2509 GCF_035019805.1 Cryobacterium sp. 10I1 | reverse complement strand
ACCACCGGGTCTCCTTCCGCAAGCCCGACGGTTCCACGATCGAGATCGAGACCACCCGGCCCGAGTTGCTGCCGGCCGATTCCGTGCCCGAGATCGTCAGCTTCGGCCACACCAACGACGCCCACCCGAGCGCCCTCGCCGCCTCGGTGACGAGCCACCCGATCCTCGCCGCGGCGACCGTGTCTACAACCGAAGCGCTCACCGCGGACGACCTCACCGCGCTCGCGCTCGCACCCGGCTCGTCCTCGCTCGCCCGGCACGCGGCCGGTACCGCGATCGACGCGGGCGGCCTCGTTCCCGACCTGCACTCCGCCAACAGCTGGACCGCCAACGTCGAGGACGTCGACCCGCTCGAGATGCTCGAGGTGCAGCTCTGCAACACGACGGCGCCGTTCCTGCTCGTGAGCCGTCTGCGGGCCTCGCTCGCGGCATCCACTGCCCGGCGCACGTACATCGTCAACGTGTCGGCGATGGAGGGCGTCTTCGGCCGCGGTTACAAGGGGCCAGGCCACCCGCATACGAACATGGCCAAGGCCGCGCTCAACATGCTCACCCGCACGAGCGCGAAGGAGATGCTCGGCGACGGGATCCTGATGACGAGCGTCGACACCGGCTGGATCACCGACGAGCGGCCGCACCCGACCAAGCTGCGCCTCGCCGAGGAGGGCTTCCATGCCCCGCTCGACCTCGTCGACGGTGCGGCGCGGGTCTACGACCCGATCGTGCGCGGCGAGGCAGGCGAGGACCTCTACGGCGTCTTCCTCAAGGACTACAAGCCCGCAGCCTGGTAGCCCGGGGGCCCGGCTGCACGGCTGCCGCCGGAGGAGCGGGGCTGTCGACCGCACTCACGACCGGTCGGAACCGGCCACCGCGGTGACCAGACGTTCCAGGCGGGCGATGCCCGTGAAACGGCCGGCGTTGTCGGTCGCGAGGAGCGGGTCGAACCTGCTCGTCTCGTCGCGGGTCATCGCGCGCTTGAGTGCCTCGGTGATGGGCGTGTCCAGGTTCACCCTGAGGCCCTGGCTCACGACCCCGAGCCGGGCGGATCCACCGCCGAGCGCCGCCACCGGGCGATGGTGCTCATCAATGAGCACAACGGAGCGCAGCCTCGGTTGTGCGCCGAAGGCGGCGGCGGCTGCTGCGACGCTTTCGACGGTCGGAACGACCTCGAGTACGTCCCGGATCACCGCGGCCGCGCTGGACACTCGTCGCGCGGCGAGGCGGAGCGCCACGTCGACGTCGATCCGGGCCCACGGCGGCGCCGGCCGCGCGAGCACGTAGCCCTGCAGGAGGGGCACCCCGAGGGCGACGAGCGCGTCGAGTTCCTCGACGGTCTCGACGCCTTCCCCGAGCAGCCACGCGTCGACCCGGCCCGCGAAGGTTCCGACCATTTCGACGAGCGCGAGTTTCGCCTCGTCACGATCGAGATCCTGGATCAGGGCCCTGTCGAGCTTGATCATCGAGGGGCGGAGCGAAAGCAGATGCCGCAAGCCGGCATACCCGGATCCGGCGTCGTCGACGGCGATCAGACCGCCCGCCGCACGCACCTCGTGGAGATAGGGCTCGAGGGACAGGTAGGACTCGATGGGCGCCTGTTCGGTCAACTCGATGATCAGGCCCCCGAGGTCACCCTCGTCCCGCCACACCTCGCGGACACTCTCGCACGACAGCAGGTCCGGCGACACGTTGAGGGTCAGGAAGCAGTTCCGCGGCAGGGTCGGGCGCGCCACGAGCGCCGTGCGCAGTGCGAGCACCTCGAGTTCTTCCGCCCGGCCGTGCGCGCGGGCTGCGGCGAACCAGCTCTCCGGGTTCCGCTCGGAGTATCCCGAGAACCTGGTCAGGGCCTCATACCCGACGATCACGCCTCTGGCGGAGTCGACGATCGGCTGGTAGACGCTCGACACACCCTCTCCCCGGCAGGCCGCGGCGAGCATGGAGTCCCAGCCTGCGTCGCCGGGGGCGCGATCGGCCCGAACGCGGTCGGCCGGCACGAGCGTCAGCCGACCGGGACGATGGTGGCCAGCACGGCCTGTTCGAGCTCTGGCGAGACCTCGCTCAATCCGTGCACGGCGGCGGCATGAGCCGACACCTGAAACAGGATTTCGTCATCCGTCGAGCACACCCAACGGGCCTCGCAGCCCGGCACCACATCTCCACAAGCAAACGATTTCACGAGCCCCACCCTCATCTAGATTGCAAGCATAAACGCATCCCGCCGACGGTCGTCGCCGCGCCATGCACTCGGAGACGCAGCCTCTCCGCCCACGATTATGTTCGGAGTGTGCGGCCGTGCGGATTGGATCGCCGGGAACCGGGTTCAGTCGTGCGTCGGGGTCCAGACGTATGGCGTTGTCGTCGTGACGGCCTCGAAGCCGAGGCGCAGCAGGATCGGCAGGCTGTCGTCCGAGGCGTCAACCTGGAGGTAGGGCACGCCGCGGCGGGCGGCGAGCTGCGCACGGGCGGCGACGAGGGCCCGGTAGACGCCCCTGCCGCGCCACTCGGCGAGGGT
>NZ_JASJVF010000357.1:0-2543 GCF_035019805.1 Cryobacterium sp. 10I1 | reverse complement strand
CCTCCATCACGTCAAGAATCACATCAGTCATCAGGCACCTCCATTGTTAGGAGTTACACCGAAAATCGTATAGTCCCCCTGGCCAGGGGCGCGGCCACACAGAGATCACACGTTCACCATTATTAAGAGGAGATAGAAATGACGCTTACCGAAGAGATCGATGCGTTGGCCGAGGAAGTTCGCGCCAAGTGGTTGCTTGTCGACGTTGGCCTGCCGGTGGAGGGGTTCATGAAGATGGTCGCGGCCGATAGCACGCTCACGTGGGAGGCGTTTCGCCTTATCGCCAGGCGCATCGATGCAGGGGAGTAGACCGAAACCCATCGTCGGCCCCGAGTGAATACCTCCATCCGAGTTGGGTGCACCAGCCGGCGGCCTAACCAGGTCCGTTCTCGAGGCCGACGATACTTCTCCCAGTCAGTCCGAATATGGTCAATGGAATGCGGACAAGGTCATCTTCACGCGGGGCGCGGGGTCGGCTGCGGCGACTGACCACAGGAGTCGCCGGCGTCGCAGTCTTGTCGGCACTGGTCCTGACACTGAACGCGTGTTCGGTGGACCCGGGCGGCGCACCAGCTGATTCCTCGCGAACTCCCACGGCGGACCCGAGTTCGACGGGGCCGTCTGCGTCGTCTGCGTCCACACCCGACGCCGGGGCCCCGTTCAACCGGACCGCGCACTCAGTCGACGACCCCACCAGCATCTGGGTCGTCGTCAATAAGGCGAGACCGTTCAAGCCCCTCGACTTCACCCCTCCGGATCTCGTCGTCGTGGGAGTGCCTTATGTGTGGGAACCGCAACTCCGGAAGCCGGCAGCTGACGCAGTGGTTGCCATGTTCGCCGCCTTCACGGCTGAAACAGGGCTCAAGATGCAATCCCAAAGCGCCTTCCGCAGCTATGCCACCCAACGCGGAGTCTACGACCAAGATGTCTCTGCGAATGGCCAAGCAGCCGCTGATACCGACACGGCACGGCCCGGCACGAGCGAACACCAGACAGGACTCGCCATCGACATCAGCGCCCTGCCAGCCAAGTGTTCGCTCGCAGCCTGCTTTGGCGACACCACTCAGGGCTCATGGCTGGCGGCAAACGCATGGCGGTTCGGATTCCTCCTTCGGTACCCGGCTGACAAAGTACCCATCACCGGCTACACCTATGAGCCATGGCACTTCCGGTTCGTAGGGATCGACTTGGCCACAGAAATGCACGCAAACGGCGTCAGCACACTCGAAGAATTCTTCGGACTCCCCGCGGCACCGCAGTACAAATAGCCGCTGCCAATCGCGATGCCTGCGGCCAACACGACGCCGGCATCTCCCACGCCCGCCCAAGATCAACCCAGTTCGGCCAGCTTTGGGCCCGCGACGTGAGGCTGGGTCCTCGATGGGGAACGCAGATGGTGATCGCCTGTCACGATGCGTTCACGTGGAGGGTTTCTCAAGTCCGAATCGTGGGTAAAGCAAGGTGAGTCCTGCGGGGAATCCGAATTTGACCGCGTCTGCTGCGTGCGTGACGCCGGGCCCGGTTAGCCGGGCCGTTGTCATACCGGCTGTCTTTGCCGCTGCTTCGGCTGTCGTTGCCTCGGCGGTGTAGGTCGGGTCCTTCGCTCCAGATGTGAAGATCGCATACACGTCGGTGTAGTGATGAGCTTTCATAATGTTGAGCGGTTTCTCGGCGTCGTACGCGGCTTGATTTCCTGCAAAGCCATTGCGAAGGGTCGCGCTCTCTGAGCCCAGCGACGGTTCGATCTCCCCTGAGATGTCCAGCAGCGATCCGAAAACGTCCGGGTGTTTTGCCCCGAAGGATAGGGCGCATGTGCCGCCGTTGGAGTAACCTCCGATCGCCCAGCTCTGGCGCCCATCGGCTACGTGCAAGGTGGCCTGAATGTAGTCGAGAACGTCGCTCATGACATACGTGTGCACTCGCCCGGCGGGCGAGTCTATGCACAAAGGATTCTTCTCGGGACTGCCTATCTGGTCAATCGTGAGCACGATCGGTGCCAAGCCGCCGTTAGCAGCCGCCATGGAATCAAGTGTCGAGACGAACAGGGAACTTCCGTCGGGGCCACCGGGCTGGCCCATCATCATGATCAAAATCGGCAAAGCCGGAGGGTTGGGCACAAGGGCCGCCGGCGGCAAGTATAAATATGCCGGCCTCGCCGCGAACCCCGACGCCTTGTTCGGAATCGTCACGGTTCCGTACTGGCCTTTGGCGGGCATCCCGGCCGGCGCCTTCCATGTCGTCCAGAGCGGCGCCGCGAGCTCAGCCGGGACCTGGGATGTCGGGGCAGTTTGAGGCGGCACCGTCAGCGGTTGCCCGACGTCAATATTGAACAGTGACGCCAACGTCGGGTTGAGCCCATACCCGGCGTTGATACCGAACATCGTCGTCACGAGAAAGAGAGGGATCGTGGTTGCGGCGATGACTCTTCTCCAGCCTCGTGAACGCCACAGGTTCACGATCGCGACCCCTAGGAGCGTGGGTCAGTAACGGCGAAGTTTAAAACGCCGACGGATTTCCTGGGCTGGGGTTGTTGGTCTGGGAAA
>NZ_JASJVF010000356.1:0-2545 GCF_035019805.1 Cryobacterium sp. 10I1 | reverse complement strand
GTGGGTGCTCGAAGCGGATGCCGCAGGCCCCGTCATCGAGCTCATCGACGCCGGAAAGACCTACAGGTCCGGCACCATCGAATTCGAAGCACTGAAAGGGATCAACCTCGCCATCCACGAGGGCGAGTACGTCGCCATCATGGGGCCGTCCGGCTCCGGGAAATCCACCATCATGAACATCCTCGGCTGCCTCGACACCCTCACCCGCGGCCAGTACCGCCTCGGCGGCACCGACGTCGAGGAGCTCGACGAGATCGAACTCGCGAGCGTGCGCAACCAGCAGATCGGCTTCGTCTTCCAGGGCTTCAACCTGCTGTCCTCGCTCCCGGCCTGGCGCAACGTCGAACTTCCGCTCGTCTACGGGCACGTCCCGCGCGAGGAACGCAGGAAGCGCGCGAGCCGCGCCCTCGAACGCGTCGGCCTCGGCGACCGCCTCGACAACAAGCCTGGAGAGATGAGCGGTGGCCAGCAGCAGCGCGTCGCCGTCGCCAGGGCCCTCGTCGGGGAACCGACCATGATCCTCGCCGACGAACCGACCGGAAACCTCGACTCGGTGTCGACCCGCGACGTGCTCACCCTGTTCGACGAACTCAACGCCCTCGGCCGCACGATCGTCCTGATCACCCACGAACTCGAGGTCGCCCAGCGCGCCCGCCGCATCGTTTGGGTCAAGGACGGCGCCATCATCAGGGACGAGGTGAATGCGGCATGACCTGGATGGAGAGTTTCCGCACCAGCTGGAGCGCCGTCTACTCCCACGCCCTGCGTTCGATGCTCACGATCCTCGGCATCCTGATCGGCATCGCCGCGGTCATCCTGACCGTCGGCCTCGGCCTCGGCACCCAGCTCGACGTCAGCGCCCAGATCAGCTCCCTCGGCAGCAACCTGCTCATCGTCGCCCCCGGCAGCAGCACGAGCACAACGGGAACCCGCGGCGGCTTCGGCACGAGCGCGACACTCACGATCAAGGACGCCGAGGCCCTCAGCTCCACCGTGAACGCCCCCGACATCTCCGGGGTCGCCCCGGAGAGCACCACCTCGCTCTCGCTGACGGCCAATGACACCAACTGGACGACGACGGTCACGGGAACCACGACCGCGTGGACCTCGGTGCGGCAGCGCACCCTCGCCCGCGGCTCCTTCTTCACCCAGGCCCAGGTGGATGCCTCCGCAGCGGTCGTCGTGCTCGGCTCGGAGACCGCCGACGAACTCTTCGGCACCCAGAACGTGGTCGGCCAGTCCGTCGTGATCAGCGACAAGACCTTCCAGGTGGTCGGCGTGCTCGCCACGGCGGGCTCGGATTCCTCGAGCAACCTCGACGACGTGGCCATCGTGCCGTTCAGCACGGCGGCCACCGCCCTCGTCGGCGGCACCTCGAGCAATGCGGTGTCGACGATCTACCTGCAGGCCGCCTCGGACACGCAACTGTCCGCCGCGTACCAGGAGGCCGACGCGCTCCTGCTCAACCTGCACTCGATCTCCTCGACGGACGACGCCGACTTCACCATCAGCAGCCAGGACGCCCTGGTCAGCACCGCGACAGCGGTCTACCAGACCCTGACGATCCTCCTCACTGGCGTCGCCGGGCTGTCGCTCCTCGTCGGCGGCATCGGCGTGATGAACATCATGCTCGTCTCGGTTTCCGAGCGCACCAGGGAGATCGGCCTCCGCAAGGCGCTCGGCGCCCCACCGTGGGCGATCCGGCGCCAGTTCCTGATCGAGGCCGCCATCCTCGGGCTGTCCGGCGGAATCCTCGGTGCCGTGATCGGCGTCGTTGCCGCCCTGACCCTGCCCGCGGTGATCGGAAGCTCGATCGTGGTGTCCCCGCTCGCGGTCGGGCTGTCCATCGGCGTGGCGATCGCCATCGGCATCGTCTTCGGGGTCTACCCCGCCACCCGGGCGGCCAAGCTCGCGCCGATCGATGCGCTCAGGAGCGAGTAGCCATGCGCGTCAACCGAACCCACGCCCCGCACGACTCGCCCGGCAGGCAGAACCGGCCCCGGGCATCCGCTTCAGCCACCGTTCCACGTCCATTGGAGACCTCATGACCCGCACTCGACCGACCACCCGTTTCGCCACCAACTTCGGAGTTCTTCTCGCCCTCGGCGGAGTGCTCCTCCTGACCGGCTGCGCCGCGGGGGCGAGCACGGCCGCGGTCCCGGCCGCCTCGTCAGCCCCGGCGGCCTCGGCTGGGGGGCAGGGAGACGGGGGCATCACCGGCACCATCGCCTCCGTTGCCGCCGGCATCCTGCAGGTTCAGGATTCCAGCACCCAGACCGCCGTGTCGTACACGGCCGCGACGACGATCACTGCGACCGTGACGGGCGCCCTGACGGATGTCTCCGTCGGCCGTTGCGTCTCCGTCTCCGGCTTCACCGCGGCGAGCGGTACGACGGTGGCCACCGCCGCGACGAGCGTGACCGTGACCGACGCGGTGGATGGAGCCTGCACGACGGGCAACCGCGGTGGCGGCGCGGATTACCCGGTCTCCCTGCGCTTCGGCCTCAAGTCGATGATCAAGGACTGGCGCCAGGGCGGACTCCCC
>NZ_JASJVF010000355.1:0-2569 GCF_035019805.1 Cryobacterium sp. 10I1 | reverse complement strand
CCACAGGCCGGCTCCCTCGACGCGACAGCGGCCCTGCTCGACCGCTTGCTCGAAGCGGCGGATGCCGGCGGCCGCACTCTCCGGGCTCATCTACATCAT
The DNA here is from genome assembly GCF_035019805.1 of Cryobacterium sp. 10I1. Lineage (NCBI taxonomy): Bacteria > Bacillati > Actinomycetota > Actinomycetes > Micrococcales > Microbacteriaceae > Cryobacterium > Cryobacterium sp. 10I1. Next base: position 2,470 of record NZ_JASJVF010000355.1, on the reverse strand, counting down.
CATCCAGTTCATCCACCCGGCCGACGTGGTCGCCTCGCTCTCCACTCAGATGTGGATCACGGTGCACGTCCTCAGCTTCGGCATGGCCGTTCTGGCCATGATCGGTCTCACCGGAATCTACCTGCGGCAGGTGCAGAAGTTCGGGCTGCTCGGCCTGATCGCCTACCTGATGTTCGGATTCTTCTTCATCCTGCAGGCATCCTTCAACTTCACCGAAGCCCTCATCGCGCCCCTGGTCGCGACCGCAGCCCCCCAGCTCGCCGTGGACATCGTCGGACTGTTCGGCCGCTACCCGGCCGTGAACGACCTCGGCCCCCTCGCGGCGCTCCCCCAGGTCGGCGGTCTGCTCTACGTCGTCGGCGCCCTGCTGTTCGGCATTTCCATCCTCCGGGCCCGTGTCCTGTCACGCGGGGCCGGCATCCTTCTGATCGTCGCAGCGGCCGTGACGCCCATCGCGGGCGCACTGCTCCCGCACACCCTCGAACGGATGGCCGCCATCCCCATGGGCCTGGCCCTGATCTGGCTCCGATACTCCCTGTGGTCGAACCTGCGCACAACGACGGCGCCCGCGGCGGTCAACCCTGCACGGCTCGACACGACGCCGACGGTCTGACCCGGATTCGCCGGACCACCGAGGAGGAATGACATGAAAAACGGACACGTGGCGCCCCTCGGGCGCGGTGAACTCGACACCTACGAGATCCGGCTTCAGGGGCAGCTGGATGCCTGTTGGACCGACTGGTTCGACGGCTTCCGGCTGACCGAGGCGAACGACGGGACAACGACCCTCACCGGCCCGGTCGTGGACCAGGCCGCCCTGCACGGGCTACTGAGACGGGTCGCAGACCTCGGAGCCACGTTGATCTCGGTCAACGTCCTGACAAGGAGTGACCGGTGACGAACCACAAGATCACTCGAGACACGTCGACACGGGACAAGGCGACACGGGACAGGCCGACACAAGACGGTGCAACGCAGGACAGGCCGGCTGCCGCGGTTCCTCGCGCTGATCGCACCCGGGCACGCACGCGAACTCCGCGGCCGCAATGGCTCGCACCGGCCGGACTGATCCTGCTGAGCCTCATCCCGATTCTCGCCGGGGCTGCGCGCCTCACCGAGCTGACAGGGGGCTCCACCGCCACCGAGCACAACGTCCGGTTCCTCGACTCCCCCATGCCCGTCGTCACGCACATCGTCAGCGTGACCGTCTTCTGCCTCCTCGGCGCCTTCCAGTTCGTTCCCGCCCTGCGGCGCCGGGCGAGCAGGTGGCACCGCATCGCGGGAGTCATCCTCATCCCCGCCGGCCTGCTCTCCGCGCTGTCCGGCCTGTGGATGGTGGTGCTCTACCCGCACCCGCCGGGTGACGGCATCGCCCTCGGCGTGATTCGGCTCTTCTTCGGATCGGCGATGGCCGTGAGCCTCGTTCTCGGTATCCGCGCGATCCTGCGCCGCGATTTCGTCAGGCACGGCGAGTGGATGACTCGGGCCTACGCGATAGCCGTCGCCGCAGGCACGCAGGCGCTGCTGCTGATCCCGGGGGCGATCCTTTTCGGGGCGCAGGACGAGCCCTCCCGCGCGGTCCTGATGGGTGCCGCCTGGGTCCTGAACCTGACGGTCGCCGAGTACCTCATCCGCAGTCGGCGCCGTCGCCGTCCCTAGACGGCGTCGGCCCAGGTCCGTTCTAGAACGGTGTCGGGTCGTCGGGGTCGTCGGGTGCGGGGTCAAGGTTCCAGACGTCAACGATCGGGACCGGTGGTTTCGGTTCGGGTTTGGGTTTCCGGGGTGGTCTCATGTCGGCGGAGGGTTCGACGATGTAGCTGTACCCGGCGGGGGAGGTCCATTCGATGCGACCGTCGCCGAGGTGCCTGGGCGTCCACCGGGTGTAGCTCTTGACCGCGTGGTGATACGGGCAGAGATGGGCGAGGTTCATCGCGTCGGTCTCCCCGCCGTGTTGCCACTCCACACTGTGATCGAGGTCTGATCGTTTGGCGGAGCGGCGGCAGCCGGGGAAGGTGCAGGTTTCATCCCGTACCTCGAGCCACTTCTTCAAAGCCGCGGGCGGTTTGTAGGTGTCGCGTCCCATCGAGAGCACGACGCCGGTTTCCGGGTGGGTGAGGAGCCGGGTGAAGCTCGGCGCCCCGGCGGCGAGACGCCTCGCGGTGTCGGGGTCGATGGGTCCGTACCCGGTCAGATACCCGGGCTCCTCGCTCTTCCCCAACAAGGTCAGCACCGGAACGGTGACGTTGACCTGCGCGGTCACCCCTTTGCCCAGTCCATCCGGGGTGACCCCACTGATCAGGACGTCGGTGAGCACATCGGCCGCGATCTGGGTCAGGGTGCGGACCTCGTCCGGGCCCTGCAGGGTCAGGGCGGTGTCGAGAGTGCGGTGGTACGCGGCCTGCACCTTCTCGGCATCCCCGGTCAGGTACAGCGACGCCATGCCGTCGTTGAGGGCCTGGAACACCACATG
>NZ_JASJVF010000354.1:0-2579 GCF_035019805.1 Cryobacterium sp. 10I1 | reverse complement strand
ACGTGCTCGAGCCCGGTATCCCGGGCAAGGGCGTGCTGCTCACGACGCTCAGCCTCTGGTGGTTCGGGCAGCTCGCCGGGATTCCCAACCACCTGCTGGCGAATACTGCCACCGCTGGTACAGACGACGCCGCGGGCATCCCGGCCGCCGCCGCGGGCCGCGCCATGCTCTGCAGGACCCTCGACATGTTCCCGATCGAGTGCGTCGTGCGCGGCTACCTCACCGGCTCGGGCTGGAAGGAATACCAGGCCAGCCAGACGGTCTGCGGCCTGCCGCTCCCGGCGGGGCTGCAGAACGGCGACCGCCTGCCCGAACCGATCTACACGCCCGCGTGGAAGGCCCCGATGGGCGAGCATGACGAGAACATCTCCTTCGAGCGCACCGTCGAGCTCGTCGGCGCCGACGTCGCCGCCGAGCTGCGCCGCCTCTCCCTCGAGATCTTCCGCCGGGCATCCGTCATCGCCGAACAGAACGGGGTGATCCTCGCAGACACCAAGTTCGAGTTCGGCGCCGACCGGGCGACCGGAGAGATCACCCTCGCCGACGAGGTGCTGACGAGCGACTCGAGCCGCTACTGGGACGCCGTACTCTGGCAGACCGGCACGACCCCCGAACAGCGGATGTCCAGCTTCGACAAGCAGATCGTCCGCGACTGGCTGAGCGCGCACTGGGACCAGACCGGCACACCCCCGGCGCTCCCGGAGGACATCATCGAGCGCACCGCCGCCCGCTACCGCGAACTGCTCACCCGGCTCGCCGGGGACACCCCTGTCGCCTGACCGACGCGCGCGGTCACAGGACTCGGCGCCCGGCGCCGCCGAATGTTACGCTCCCGACATGCGAATCAAGATGTGCAGCGTCCACGTGAAAGACCCCGCCACCGCGTTCGATTTCTACACGTCCGTCCTCGGATTCGAGAAGCTTCTGGCCATGCCGGAGCACCAGCTGTACATCGTCAAGTCCACGGAGGACCCGGACGGCGTCGGCCTCCTGCTCGAGCCGAGCGACAACAAGGTCGCCGCGAAGTACGCCCAGGGCATCCGTGCCCTCGGCCTGCCCGCGATCGTCTTCGGCAGCCCCGACGTCCGCGCCGAATACGAGCGCCTCGGCCGTCTCGGCGTGCAGTTCACGAGCGAACCGTACACGGATGCCTTCGGCACCTCCGTCCTCTTCGACGACACCTGCGGCAACCTGATCCAGCTGCACCAGGACTGACTTCCCCCGCCCGTCGTGGGCGGAATACCGGGGCGGGGGCATCCGTTGACGCAGGTGTGACCAGATCTGCATCAGAACTCCTGCCCGCGGCGACCGGAATGGGCGCCGTCACCCTGCGCGTCGGCAACCTCGACCGCATGATCGCGTACTACCGCGACGCCGTCACGCTGAGCCCGCTCAGCCAGGACGGCCCCATCGCCGTGATGGGGCGCGGCACGACCCCGATCGTGATCCTCCAGCACGCGCCGGAACTCGCAGCCCCCGAGCCCCGCTCGAGCGGCCTGTTCCACACCGCGATCCTGTTCGAGACCCAGGCGCAGCTCGCCGCGGCGGTCTACTCGGTCGCAACGAAGCATCCGGGCACCTTCACCGGCAGCGCCGATCACCTCGTCAGCCAGGCGTTCTACTTCACCGACCCCGAGGGCAACGGTATCGAGCTCTACTGGGACCGCGACCGCACCGAGTGGAGCTGGGCCCACGGCCAGGTCGAGATGGCCACCCTCGCCCTCGACCCCAACGTCTTCATCGGCGAGCACCTCACCGAGGAGGGCGTGTCCGATCCCGGTGCAGGCAACGCCATCGTGGGTCACGTGCACCTCTCCGTCGGCGACGTGCCCACCGCCCGCGCCTTCTACGTCGACCGGCTCGGCTTCGAGGCGACCGCGAACTTCGGCCCGTCCGCGCTCTTCGTCTCGGCCGGCGGGTACCACCACCACATGGCGATGAACACCTGGAACAGCGCCGGCTCGGGCAGGCGCCGCCTCGCCCTCGGCCTCGGCGAGGTCGACATCGTGCTGCCCGGTGCCGACGACCTCGGTGCGCTCACCGAGCGGATGTCCCACTTCGGCATCGCGACCCGGCACGACGGGCAGACCCTCGGCTTCGACGACCCCTGGGGCAACCAGATCGTGGTGCGCACGGCGCTCCCCGCCTGACGAAGGCGGGCGCGCGGCCTACTGCTGGGGCTCGACCGGCGGATGCGCGCGGTCGCGACCCCAGAACTCGTCGAGCAGGTCGGCGGTCGCCTCCGGATTCTCGAGCTGCGGCGAGTGCGCGGCCTCCGGGATGATCGCATACCGGGCATCGAGCAGGCCGGCCATGCTCGCCTGCCAGTCCTGCGGCCAGGCCGGGTCGTCGACTCCGTGCGCGACGAGGGTGTCGAGACCGGTCGCGAGCAGCTCGCCGGTGGTGTCGTTCTCGTCGCTGAGGATCGCTGCCGCACCGAGCAGCTGGTCGTCGCTCGTTGCCCCCATCCGCAGACGGCGGAACGCTTCGTCGGCGGTCAGGGCTGCGTCCGGAAGACCGACGGTGTGCGGGTTGTCCTCGTTCCACCACGCCGCCGAATGTTACGCTCCCGACATGCG
>NZ_JASJVF010000353.1:0-2606 GCF_035019805.1 Cryobacterium sp. 10I1 | reverse complement strand
TGGCGAGTCGCCCTATCGGGTAGCGCTGTTCTGACGATCCGGTAGCGCGATTCCGGGGACAAGGTAGCGCTCGACGCGGGTGTGCTGCTCTGCTGTGAAACGACAACACATGGGGTGTTGTCGTTTCACGTTTGGAGTGCTGGTTCATGGCGGATTATCGAAAGATCCTGGTGTTGTTGCTGGAGGGGCGCAGTTATCGGGACGTGGTGGAGATCGCGGGGTGCTCGCACCGCGCCGTGGCCCGGGTGAGCCAGGAAATCCAGGCGCGGGGCGTCACCGCGGCGGATTCAGTCAGCGACGCCGATCTGGCCGGGTGGTTCCCGGACGGGCGCCGGAAAGTGTCCGAGGAATATGACCAGCCCGACCTGTCTCGGGTGCTGGCGTCGATGAAAGCGAACCGGCATTTCACCCTGTTGTTGGCCTGGCGCCGCTACGTCGACACGAAGGACCTCGGGAAGAAGTATGGCTATTCGCAGTTCTGCGCCCTGTTCACCGACTACGTCCGCAGCCACGACTTGGTCGCGGTGCTGAACCACGAGCCGGGCCGGGCGATGCTGGTGGACTGGGCCGGCGACACCATCGAGCTGGTCGACGCGGTCACCGGTGAGACTACGAAGGCGGTGCTGTTCGTCGCGGTGCTGCCGTTCTCCGGGCTGATGTTCTGCTGCGCGTTCATCGATATGAAGTCGCCGGCCTGGCTCGACGCCCACGTTCAGGCATTCGCATTCTTCGGCGGGGTGCCGCAGATCATCGTGCCGGACAACCCGACGACGGCGACAAACCGGTCCCACCCCGGCGATGCGGAGCGGGTCGTGAACGCCCGCTATCAACAGCTCGCCGACCACTACCAGTGCGCGATCGTCCCCGCCCGAGTGAAGAAGCCCCGGGACAAGGCGTCGGCCGAGAACGCGGTGAACGTCGTCAACAAACGCGTCATCGGGTATCTCGAGGACGATGTCTTCACGACTCTGGCCGAGTTGAACGACGCGATCGTTGAGCGGGTGCGGGAGATCAACCACGATATCCGCCGCGCTGACGGCTCGACCCGGTGGGAGAGGTTCGACGCCGAAGAGAGGAAGCTGCTGGGATCGTTGCCGGACGCGGCATTCGAGGACGTCCAGTGGAAGGAGCTCAAGGCAGGCCGCAACTACCACGTCACCGCCGACACCCAACGGTATTCGGTGCCGTTCGCGTTGGCCGGCAAGCTGTTGCGGGTGAGGCTGACCGCCTCGACGGTGACAGTGTTCGACGGGAACGACATCCTCTGCCAACACCCGCGGTTGACGGGCCGGAAAGGCCAGTACTCGACCCTGCCGGAGCATGTTCCGCCGCAGCACCGCAATATCGACGGGCTGTGGTCCAGGCGGTGGTTCACCGATCGGGCCCGCAGTTTCGGCCCGGCGACGGTCACGGTGATCGAGCAGATCCTCGACAGCCAGGCAATCGAGGCGCAAGGGTATCTGGCCTGCCAGAACATTCTCGACGGGCTCGGCAAGAACAACCGGCAACGGCTGGACGCCGCCTGCCAGGAGCTGCTGAACCGTCACGGGCACCCCACCTACACGACGCTGAAACACCTCATGGCCACGATCGACAGCGACGCGAAGAAACCCAAGCCGTTGATCCCGGCGGCCTCGACCCGCAAGCGCGGCAGCACCGTCGTCTTCCGGGACACCGGACCCGACGTCTATGTTCGCGACGCCTCCCACTACGAGATCGGCGAAGGGACCGGGCGATGACCTTCACGAGCATCGACTACGACAAGTTCCGCGCCCTGCGGGTCACCCATGTTGCGACCCGGCTGGAGGAACTCATCCAGGACGAGGCCAACGACACCCTCACCCCGGAGCAGCTGTTCCTCACCGCCGTCGACGACGCGTTGGAATCCCGGCGGGTGAACAAGGTCGAGCGCCTGATCCGCCAGGCACAGCTTCCGATTCCCGGAGCCACGATTGCGGAAGTCGACTACCGCGACGGGCGCGGCATCACCCCCGTTCGGATGCGCCGCTATGCCACCCATCAGTGGCGGGCGGATTCGACGAACCTGCTCATCATCTCGCCCAGCGGAGGCGGGAAAACCTACCTCGCCTGCGCGCTCGGGATCAGCGCCAGCCAGAGCGAGCACACGGTCGCCTACTTCCGGATGGACGACCTCGCCCGACGGCTCGTCATCGCCCGCGGCAATGGCATCGCGCACCAGAAGCTGCTGAACGAGCTGTCCAACATCGACCTACTCATCATCGATGACTTCCTCACCGTCGGCATCGACAGCGACGCCGCCAGCGACTTGTTCGCGGTGCTCGCGAACCGAGAACACCGGTTGCCGACGATGATCGCCTCACAAACCGGACCCGCGCACTGGGTCGCCGAACTCCCCGACCGGGTCGCGGCGGACTCGATCGTGAACCGCCTCGCGAACCACGCCCGGATCATCAACCTGGGCCAGATTGACATGCGCAGGCACCGCAACGAACAAACCCGCAGCCACGACACCTACTGGGAGTGAAACCGCAGCGGCCCGGGCAGACAGTCCGGGCCGCTACCACTTAGGCAGAAGAGCGCTACCGGGTTATCAGAACAGCGCTACCCGATGAGGCGACGCGCCA
>NZ_JASJVF010000352.1:0-2630 GCF_035019805.1 Cryobacterium sp. 10I1 | reverse complement strand
CGCGAGCCCGAAGATGAGCCCGAGCACCAACAGCAGGAACACGCCGGCGAGCATCACGGCGTTGAGCACGATGCCCCAGAGGGCCATGGTGCGGGCGTACGGTTCACGGCCGAGGGCGAGCACGCCGGTCACGAGGCCGGCGATCGGGGCCACGAAGGTCCAGCCGGCGAGGATCGAGACGAGCCCGAGCACGAGGCTCGTCAGCGCGAGCGGGCTCGCTGGTCGTTCCGGCGCGGCCGGCGCGTACGCGTACGCCGGCGGGGCCGGGTACGCGGCGGGCGGTGTCGTCTGGTCGGGATGCAGGGTGGACATTCTGGACTCTCCTTGGAATACGGCCGCGGTTCACGGCTCTCTTCCAGAGTACGAAGCCGGCCTTTCGCCGACCATGGGGCTATCCCCCGGATCAGCCCCGGACCGGTCGGGGGTCAGCCGCCGATCAGGGTTTCGATCGGGCCACGCACGAAGAAGACCAGGAAGCCGACCGCGACGATCCAGAGCAGCGGGCTGATCTCGCGCGCCTTGCCGGAGAACGAGCGCACGACGACCCAGCTGATGAAGCCGGCGCCGATCCCGTTGGCGATCGAGTAGGTCAGCGGCATCACGATGATCGTGAGGAACACCGGGAAGACGATCGAGAACTCGCTGAAGTCGATGAAGCGGATCTGCGAGACCATCATCGCGCCGACGATCACGAGCGCCGCGGCGGCGACCTCGAGGGGCACGATCTGCGTGAGCGGGGTGAAGAACATCGCGGCGAGGAACAACAGCCCGGTGATGATGTTCGCGAACCCGGTGCGGGCTCCCTCGCCGATCCCGGCACCCGATTCGACGAACACGGTGTTGGAGGAGCCCGACGTCGCGCCGCCGAGCACCGCGCCGACACCCTCGACGATCAGTGCCGACTTCAGCCGGGGGAAGTTGCCCTTCTTGTCCGCGAGGCCTGCCTCGGTCGCGAGGCCGGTCATGGTGCCCATTGCGTCGAAGAAGTTCGTGAACACGAGGGTGAAGACGAGCATGAGCGCCGCGAGCACGCCGATGCGGTCGAAGGCGCCGAAGCTGACGTGGCCGAGCAGGCTCAGGTCAGGCAGGGAGACCGCGGTCGTCGGGAGCACGGGGGCGTTGAGGTTCCAGCCGTACGCGTTGGTGCCGAGCGACGGCCCGACCTTGAAGATCGCCTCGAGGATCACGGCGATGACCGTGGTCGCGACGATCCCGATCAGGATGGCGGCCTTGACCTTGCGCGCGACGAGCACGCCGATCAGGAGCAGGCCGATCACGAACACGGTGGTCGGCAGGGTCACGATCGACCCGTTGTCGCCGAGCTGCACGGGCGGGCTCGCGGTCCCGCTCGAGCGGACGAATCCGGAGTCGACGAGGCCGATGAACGCGATGAACAGGCCGATGCCGACGGTGATGGCGATCTTGAGCTGGTGCGGAACGGCGTTGAAGATCATTTCGCGGAGCCCGGTCGAGGCCAGGAGCACGATGATGAGTCCGTTGATGAGCACGAGCCCCATCGCCTCCGGCCAGGTGACCTGGCCGACGACGCTCACGGCGAGGTAGGAGTTGATGCCGAGGCCGGCGGCGAAGCCGAACGGCAGCCGGGCGATCACGCCGAAGAGGATCGTCATGACGCCCGCGGTGAGCGCGGTGACCGCGGCGACCTGGGCGTTCGGGAGCCAGCCGCCGACGACGTCGACCGAGGCCTGGTCTGCGCTGAAACCGCCGAGGATGAGGGGGTTGAGGATGACGATGTACGCCATGGTCACGAAGGTGACGAGGCCGCCGCGGACTTCACGGCCCCAGCTCGAGCCGCGGGTCGTGATCTCGAAGTAGCGGTCGATACGCCCCTTCACACTGGTGCGGAGTGGTGCGGGCGTGTCGGTCTGTGTAACAGGAATGGGGTTCTCCAGGCTGCCGTCGCGGCTGATTCTCAGCTTCCAGCTTACGCGCGTTGAGATGCGGTCCCGGGTATGCGCCACCGCCTCCCACCTCAGACGTGCGGGACGAAGGCTCCCCACGCCAGCCGCCGCTCGGCCAGCGGATCGGACTCGACCCGGTCGGCCGCGTCGATGATGAGGGTCAGCCGGCGCGTCTCGTCGTAGAGCGGCCACGCGGCATCCGGTTCGCCCGTTGTCGCGAAGCCGAGCCACCAGCCCTGCATGCGCGCCCCGATCGCCTTGAACTCACGGCGGCCGCCGATGATCGTCATGCCCCGGCCGAACCAGCCGTCCAGCCGGTCGAAGAGCGGGAACAGTTCGAGGCCGTGGGTCGCGTCGAGTCCCATCCTCCGCACGAGTCGCGGAGCGAAGTCGAAACGGTAGAAGTGCACGGGGGCGTAGCGGGAATGGCGCTCGCCGACCTTGAGGCTCGGGTACCAGAACGAGAAGTCGCCGCCGAAGTCGAGGGCGGGGCGCAGCGCCGGGATGCCGGGGTACTGGGCTTTCAGCGCCTTCCTCGCCTTCTTCTTGGTGTTGGCGAAGATCGCACGGATGCGCTTGGGCGTCGAAGCGAGGATATCGATCCGTCCACTGAAGAGGGAACCCTCGCGGGCGTTGGTGCCGATGATCAGCGGGATCCGGGCCGCGCGACCGTCCCGGAACGCGTCGAGCGGGCGTTCGGGCAGGAAG
>NZ_JASJVF010000351.1:0-2737 GCF_035019805.1 Cryobacterium sp. 10I1 | reverse complement strand
ATCTGCTTGCCCCAGGCGATCTCGGTCGCGTTGTTCGAGTACCAGATCGTGATGGGGCCGTGGGCTGTGGTCGCCGCGCGGCGGGGAGACGTAGTGCTCGACCTTCGGCAGGAACCGCCAGACGAGGGCCGCGCCGATGAGCATGAGCACGGCGAGCAGCACGAAGGACAGCCGCCAGCCGAGCGCATGCCCGGCCGCCGTCCCGAGCGGCACGCCGAAGACGAAGGCGAGGGTGCCGCCGGAGATCGTGATCGAGATCGCCCGACCGATCTGTTCCTTGGGCACGAGGTGGGCGGAGTACGCCCCGACGACGCCCCAGAACAGGCCGTGGGCGAGGCCGCCGAGCACCCGGGTGGCGACGACGAGTTCGTAGCTCGGGGCGAGCGCGGTGAGCACGTTGCTGAGCGCGAAAACGAGGAGCACGAACACGATGAGTCCGTGCCGGGGCAGCCGTTTCGTGAGCAGGGCCAGCGGCGTGCTCGTGAGCACGACGGTGAACGCGAACCAGCTCACAAGCAGGCCCGTCTGCGACTGCGGCACTCCGAGCGATCCGCTCATCTCCGGGAGCAGGCCGGTCGGCAGCATCTCGCTGGTGACGGAGAGGAACACGGCACCGGAGAGGGCGAGCAGCCCGATCCACGGGAAGCGGGCAGGAGGCGTCGAGGCGACCGAGCCGGTGCGGGGGCGGTCGGAGTGCGCGGTGGCGGAGTTGGCGGGATCGAAGCGGGGCAGCTCGATCGGCGAAGTCAGGGACATGGGTGTGCTCACAGAGGGCTGGGCCTGCAGCCCGCGCGGGGCCGGGCCGGCGCCAGCCGGATCGTGTGCGCGCAGCGTGCGCGCCCGGGGCCTGTCGCTTGTGCCGGCCGCATCCAGCCTAACCGACAGCCTGACAGCAGCCGATAGCCTAGACGGATGACTAGTTCCACTCCGCTGCCCGCACACCACCACTGGGTCATCGCCCTCGTCTGCGTCGACCAGCCGGGCATCGTCCACGCCGTGAGCGGCGCCATCGTGCAGGCTCACGGCAACATCACCGAGAGCCAGCAGTTCACGAGCGCCGACACCGGCCGGTTCTTCATGCGACTCCAGATCGAGACTCCCGCCTCACGCGAGGCGCTCACGGCGGCGCTCGCACCCGTCGCCGAGCGCTACGCGATGACGTCGGTGATCGACGTCGTCGGCCGCCCGCTCCGCACCCTCGTGCTCGCCTCGACGGCGGGCAACTGCGTGAACGACCTGCTCTTCCGACACCGGGGCGGCCAGGTGCCGATCGAGATCCCGCTGGTGCTGAGCAACCACGGCACCCTGCGCGACCTCGTCGGCTTCTACGGGGTGCCGTTCGAATCGCTCCCCATCACGGATGCCGCGAGCAAGGCCGCCTTCGAAGCCCGGGTGATCGAGGCTATCGAGGACAACGACATCGAGCTCGTCGTGCTCGCGCGGTACATGCAGATCCTGTCCCCTGAACTGTGCGCGGTCCTCGAGGGCCGGGCCATCAACATCCACCACTCGTTCCTGCCGGGGTTCAAGGGTGCGAACCCGTACAAGCAGGCCCACGCGCGCGGGGTCAAGCTGATCGGGGCGACGGCTCACTTCGTGACGAGCGACCTCGACGAGGGACCGATCATCGAGCAGAACGTGGTCCGGGTGGACCACTCCCGCACGCCGGCCGAGCTCGTCGCGATCGGCCAGGACGAGGAGAGCCGCACCCTCACGCAGGCGGTGACCTGGTTCGCCGAGCACCGGGTGCTGCTCGACGGGGCCCGGACGATCATCTTCAAGTAGCCGCCGGCATCCGCCAGGCCCCAGACCCCGCCGGGGTGTTCCGAATTCAGGAGTTGGCCCCGAATCCGGGCAGAATCCGGCCTAATCCGGCCCGATTGGGGCTCAACTCCTGAATTCGGCACCAGGCCACCCGTGGCCCTGCCGCCGGATGCCGCGGCGCGCGATCGATAAGATGGGCGGGTGACTGACTCCCGTGCCCTGCCGAAGATCGGGTTCAACGACGTTCTGCGGTTCCTGCTCGAACTGTTCGCGTTCGTCACCCTCGCGGTCTGGGGCTTCACGACCTGGCCGTTCCCGTGGCCCGCGCTGCTCGTCGGCATCGTCGCCCCCGCGTTCGCGATCGTCCTCTGGGCCTTGTTCCGGTCGCCGAAGGCCGTCTTCCGGCTTGACCCGTTCGGCAAGGCGATCATCGAGATCGCGGTGTTCGGCGCCGCCGCGATCGCGTGGTGGGACATGGGCCTGCCGATCATCGGCGGCGTCTTCGCGGTCGTCGCGACGGTCAGCGGCGTCCTCTCCGGTCGCGCCGAGCTGCGCTAGCTCGCTCGCGTCCGGGCGGTCAGGCGGGACGGACCGCCCGAGTCTCGCGCGGCATCCGCAGGGCGAGGGCGCTCGTCGCGAGGAAGAACAGCGCACCGACACCGAACGCGACCGGGTACGAGACGGAATCGGCGAGCAGGCCCGCCGCGAGCGGGCCGATGATCGCGCCGAAGTCGGAGAACATCGAGAAGACCGCGACCGGGCGTCCGCCACCTGCCCCCGCTGCGTCGCCGACCGCGGCGGCGGGAGCCGTACCGAGGAACGCCGACGCGACGCCGTAGACGCAGAGCAGCACCGTGAGGACCACAATGTTCGGCGCGAACGGCACCGCGAAGATGGTCACGGCGGCGAGCAGACAGGCTCCGATGATCGCCGGGCGGCGTCCGACGGTGTCGACGAAGCGGGCCGCGGGCGC
>NZ_JASJVF010000350.1:0-2741 GCF_035019805.1 Cryobacterium sp. 10I1 | reverse complement strand
CCCGCGGGGCCGCGGCGGGGGGGGGCCCCCCCCCCCGGCCCGGGGGCGCAGCTCCCGCGCTCGCCGAAGAGACGCCGAGACGCCGCGCGCGAGCGCTCAGGAGGCCCGGTGCGCCGATCCGGGGAACGGATCCAGGGGCGGAGCGGACTCGGCCACGGAGCCGGCGCCGGACTCGACCCGGATGCCGAAGAGGGCGTCGAGGCCGCCGGTGAACGCGGCCTGCTCACCGGCCCTCGCGAGTTCGCGTGAGCGCACCATCGGCGTGTGCAGCAGGACGCTCGCGAGATGCCGCAACGCCCGCTCGGTCTGTTCGGTATCGTCGCCGTGCGCGCGCGCCCGTTCGATCTCTGAATCGAGCAGGTCGAAGACGTGGCTGCGCAACGCGACGACCGCTGGGGTGAGGCTCTGCTCTTCCGCGACCGCAGAGAACTTGCGTGCGGCGCGGTCGACGAGCAGGCGGGCCTCGCTCGTCGCATTGAGCTCTTCGAGCGGGGCGTGGATGCGGATGGTCTCGAGGTCGAGCAGCTCGACTCCCGGGACCTCGGTGACGTCAGGAGCGACGTTGCGCGGCAGGCCGAGGTCGATGATGAGCCGTCGGCCGGCCGGAGCGACCGGCTGTGCTCCGGCGTCGACATCCGCGGTTGCTGCCGCGCCCTCCCGGAGCAGTGCGGCCGTGACGACGTGGTGTTCGACGGTCGTGCAGGTCAGGATCAGGTCGGCACGATCGGCTTCGACGGCGAATCCCGACTCGGTGATCGCGGTGATGCCATGCGAGCCCGCGAACTTGACGGCGCGCCCGGTGGGCGAGTAGACCCGCACGTCGGAGACGCCGAGGTCGCGGAGCGCTGCGAGGGCGGCGCCGGCGTAACGGCCGGTTCCGACGAGCAGCACGCGGGTGCTCGCCCAGTTCACGATGCGGGTCTCGGCGAGCTGCAGGGCGAGGCGCACGAGTGACCGCCCGGCCGCGCCGATTCCGGTGCGGTTCTTGATGCCGCGGGAGGTCTGCGACGCGCGCTGGAACAGCCGCTCGAGTTCGGGGGTGGTCGTGCCGCGCTCGCGGGCCTGCTCGAGGGAGCGGCGCACCTGGCCTGCGATCTCGCCCTCGCCGACGACGACGGATTCCAGGCCGCTCGTCACCGCGAACAGGTGCTCGGCGACGCCGTTGCCGTGCACGAAGTCGAGGGTCTCGCGGAGGACCTCAGCGGTGACGCCGGTGCCGGCGCTGACGCCCGCGATCGCGGCCTGTACGGCCTCGAGGGGGGAGGCGCCGTCGGGTTCGTCGAGGTCGAGGTAGGCCTCGAAGCGGTTGCAGGTTGCGACGATGACCGCTCCGGACAGGCTCGGGTATCGCTCGATGATGCCGCCTGCCGTGCCGGGCGCGCCGACGGACAGCTTCTCGAGTACATCGAAACTCGAGTTCTTGTGGTTCGCGGACAGGCAGATCAGCACTCGGTGAGTCTACTTTGTCCATCTGGGCGTGGATCATCTGCGGAAAGCGCTTGGCTCCTGAAAGTTTGACAGAATTGACACAAATGAACCTCGACGCTCAACACCCCCTCGCCTCCGGACTCACCGCCGATTCCCGCCTCATCCGCGCATACCAGGGCACCCGCCCGGAGGCCACCCCCGTGTGGTTCATGCGCCAGGCCGGGCGTTCCCTTCCCGAGTACCGGTCGCTGCGGGTCGGCACCCGGATGCTCGATGCGTGCCTCGACCCGGAAATGGCCAGTGAGATCACCCTCCAGCCCGTGCTCCGGCACCAGGTGGACGCGGGAATCCTGTTCAGCGACATCGTGATCCCGCTCAAGCTCGTCGGTGTCGACGTCGAGATCGTCGCCGGGATGGGGCCGGTGCTCGGCAAGGCCGTCCGCACCGCCCGCGACGTCGCCGAGCTCGTCTCCCTCGACCCCGCCGTGCTCGAGACCACCCTCGACCCGATCCGGAAGGCCGTCGCCCGAACGGTCGCCCAGCTCGGCGGGACCCCGCTGATCGGGTTCGCCGGGGCGCCGTTCACCCTTGCGGCCTACCTCGTCGAGGGCGGCCCGTCCAAGGACCACATCCACGCGCGCACCCTGATGCACGCCGACCCTGCGGCCTGGGCCTCCCTGATGGACTGGACCGCAGAGGTGACCGGCCGCTTCCTGCGCGCCCAGGTGCTCGCAGGAGCGAGCGCTGCACAGCTCTTCGATTCCTGGGCCGGTGCGCTCTCCCTGGCCGACTACAGCCGGTTCGTCGCCCCGGCGTCGGCTGCTGCGATCGCCCACGTGCGCGATCTCAGCTATGCCGAGACCGCGCCCGGTGCGGACGCACCGATCCGGCGCAACGTCCCCGTCGTGCACTTCGGCGTCGGCACCGGCGAACTTCTCCACGAGATGCACGCCGTCGGCGCGGACGTCGTCGGCGTCGACTACCGGGTGCCGCTCGACGAGGCCAATCGCCGACTCGGCGGGAACGTCCCCCTGCAGGGCAACCTCGACCCCGCGCTCCTCGCCGCGCCGTGGCCCGTCCTCGAGGCGCACGTCCTCGACGTGCTCGAGCGCGGGCGCACCGCTCCTGCCCACGTGCTCAACCTCGGCCACGGCGTCCCGCCGCTGACCGACCCGACCGTGCTCACCCGCCTCGTCGCATTCGTGCACGAGGTCACTGCCGGCGCTCACGGGGAGACCGGAGCACCCGGGGCATCCGCCACCGCACCGAGCGAGCCGGCGTCCACGCCGGCCGCGTCCTGAGCCGGCGAGCGA
>NZ_JASJVF010000349.1:0-2764 GCF_035019805.1 Cryobacterium sp. 10I1 | reverse complement strand
GGGCTGGATCTCAAGCTATCTCGCGATCGCGTCCGGCGTGATGGATGTCGTGACGGACGACGTCGAACGCCTCACCGGGCATCCGCCCCAGGACCTGCCGGAGTACCTGCGCGCCACCCCCGACGCCTGGGCGCACCTCCGCCCCTAGCCCCCGGCCATTACCCTTCAGCCCTGGGGCTTGAGGCCCCGCCAGCCGCGGGACGACCAGGTCAGCATGGCTGCGATCCCGGTGAAGAGCGCGACGGCGACCACGCAGTACAGCACCGTCTCGAGCGGGCCGCTGACCTGCTTCGGGTCGAGGAAGAAGTAGGGATACCAGCGCACCAGGGCGCCCCGGATCAGGGTGAACGCGCCCCAGATGCTCGGGACGACCATGACCCAGGCGAGCGTCGTCCATGGCAGCCGGGCCTTGCCGGTGTCGGTGAGCCAGTCGACGAGCGCGATCCCGGGGATCCAGAAGTGCAGCAGCTGCGTCGACCACGGTACCTCCATCGTGTACGCCCGCGACGAGGACTGGATCACGATCGCGAGGAACACGATGCCCGAGACGATCATGTAGGTCGTGACGAGCAGCCGGATCCAGTCGAGCCAGGGTGGGTCGACCTCCCGGCGCAGGGCGACGATCCCCGCGGCGATGAAGACACCGACCGCGGCGATGGCGCTCTGCACGGTGAAATAGCTGAAGTAGTTGTACACAATAAAACTCTTGAAGCCGAGGATGTAGCCGAAGTACCCGAGCAGTGCGAGCACCTCGGCGCCGGCCAGGACGAGCCGGACGATCCCGACGATCCGCCGTCGCGGGGAGTGAAGCGGGGAGTGAAGCGGAGAGCGATCCGGGGAGCGCCGCCCCAAGCGCATCAGGGAACGCCTCGCCGAGCCCGGGCGCGCCAAGAGAACCGCGGCGAGCGACCCGGCCGGGTCGTCGGTGCGGGCGGGACGATCTGCACGCGCGCACATGCTTCAACGCTACGCCAGCGGGCAGGTCACTCGATCCGAAAGCCGTCGTCCCCGCGGTCCGGCATGTCCTCGACGTGCACGGTGTCGACCTGGGCAGAGGGCGGCCCGTGCCGCAGCCAGTCGAGCATCCGGTCGACCGATGCTGCCGGCCCTTCGACCTGTACCTCGACCGAGCCATCCCTGTGGTTGCGCACGAATCCCGCGAGCCCGAGTCGCCGGGCCTCTGCCTGCGCGTAGTACCGGAACCCCACGGCCTGGACCATCCCGCGCACCACCGCCTGTTTGCGAACCATCCCCCCATTGTGCCCCCGATCCGGTTCCCTGTCCCGATCGGGGGGACGCCGGAATACAGTGCTCTTGCTACCGTGGGAGCGCTGAGCCGACCGAGGCCAGGCTGGGGAGTCACGTGAGCTGGACTACCGCACTGATCACGCCCGCACTGCCCGATCACCCGCTCTTCGTGTTCGCGGCCTATTTCGCCGTCGTGCTCCTGAGCGTCGCCCTGCCGTTCGCGGTGTCCCTCGTGCTCTACGAGGTCCTCCAGCTCTGGGCGGTTCGGCGCCGTGAGCGCGCAGAGCCCGACCTGCGGGCGCTCCTGCTCACCGTCCTCGTCGCGGTGGCACTCGGCGTCATCGGCGTGCTGCTCCTGCAATTCGGCCTCACCGGCGCCCCGCCCGCGTCCGGCACGGCCGCGAGTCTCGGCGGGCTCGCCGTACGGCTCCTGATCGTGTTCGCGCCCCTGGCCGTTCTCGTCCTGGTGCTCCGCACCCTGATCGACCGCCGCCGCTGACCGCCGCCGCTGACCTCCGCCTGCGACCGCGGCTGACCGCATCGACTCAGCGGCACGCCCGCGGATGCCGACGCCCTAGACGACGGGGACCGGTGCGGTTATCGTGCCCAGATCACCCGGCACCCGCCGCGTGAACCTGCCAGAAACCGAAACGGAGCTGAGATGGACGCATTGACCGCACCGGAACGAGCCGAGGTCGAGCGAGCGAACGAGTCGGGCCTGCGCCCGGTCGTGTTCGTGCACGGGCTCTGGCTGCTCTCGAGCAGCTGGGACCGCTGGCGCGGCCGCTTCGAGGCCGCCGGCTACACAAGCATCGCCCCCGGCTGGCCCGACGACCCCGAGAGCATCGAGGAAGCCAAGCGCGACCCCGACGTCTTCGCCCACAAGATGATCGCCCAGGTCACCGACCACTATCTCGACGCCATCAACGACCTCGCGATCAGACCCGCCATCGTCGGGCACTCCTTCGGCGGGCTGATCGCCCAGCGCCTGGCCGGTGAGGGAGTCTCCGCTGCAACGGTCGCGATCGACTCCGCACCGTTCCGTGGCGTGTTGCCGCTGCCGGTATCCGCCCTGAAATCGGCGTCACCGGTGCTGCTCAACCCGGCGAATGCCGGGCGGGCCGTCTCGCTCACCTTCGAGCAGTTCAGCTTCGGCTGGGCCAACGCCCTCGACACCGACGAGGCGCGCGCCCTGTACGACACCTATCACGTGGCCGCATCGGGCGTGCCGTTGTTCCAGGCCGCGACCGCGAACCTGAACCCGTTCACTGAGGCGCGGGTCGACACGAAGAATCCCGAGCGCGGGCCGTTGCTCATCATCGCGGGGGACAACGACAACACCGTGCCGCTCGCGATCTCGCACGCGATCTACAAGCAGCAGAAGAAGAACCCGGGTCTGACCGAGATCGTCGAGGTGCCGAACCGGGGCCACTCGCTCACGATCGACCACGGCTGGGAGGAGGTCGCCGACCTCGCCATCGACTTCGTCAAGAAGCACGACTAGAGCAGGCGGGCG
>NZ_JASJVF010000348.1:0-2775 GCF_035019805.1 Cryobacterium sp. 10I1 | reverse complement strand
CCGGTGTCCAGAGCAACGCTCTGGGCACCGGCCTCCACATTTCCGGGCTCCACAAGGTCTTCACCGTGGGCCGGAAGGAAGTCTCCGCGCTCGAGGACGCGACCCTGCACACCGACAAGGGCAGTTTCCTGTCGCTGCTCGGCCCGTCCGGCTGCGGGAAGTCCACGATCCTGCGCATCCTCGCCGGCCTCGAGGAGCCCACGAGCGGCACCGCTAAGGTCGACGGCAAGACGCCCGCCGAGCTGCGCAGCGGCCACGAACTCGGCATCGCCTTCCAGGACGCCGCGCTGCTGCCCTGGCGCAGCGTGCGCGGCAACATCAAGCTTCCCTTCGAGGTCGCACGGATGCCCGTCGACGAGGACTACGTCTCCGAACTGATCAACCTGGTCGGCCTCAAGGCCTTCGAACACGCCAAACCCGCGCAGCTCTCCGGCGGAATGCGGCAGCGGGTGTCCATCGCCCGGTCGCTCGTGCTGAAGCCCTCCGTTCTGCTGCTCGACGAACCCTTCGGCGCCCTCGACGACATGACCCGCCAACGCCTCAACATCGAACTCCTCAGGATCTGGACCGAGAAGCCCGCGACCACGATGATGGTCACGCACGGCATCTCGGAGGCCATCTTCCTCTCGGACCAGGTCGCGGTGATGAGCCCCCGACCCGGCCGCATCAAGGAGGTCATCGACATCGACCTGCCCCGTCCGCGGCATCCGGACATGATGCGCTCCCACGAATTCCACGCCCTGCACGACCGCGCCTCCGAACTGCTCTTCAGCCCCGACGCCCTCTCCGTGGCGGAGACGGACTGATGCGCGGTCTCGCCTCGTTCCGCACGCTCCCGGCCTGGGCGACCGGGCTGATCGGCGTCGTCGTCGTCATCGTCCTGTGGTGGCTCGGCGCCGCCACGATTTTCCGCGGCATCGGCACCGTACCCGGCGGGGCGATCCCGACACCGGGCGCCGTCGTCGCCCAGCTCGTCTCGGACGGGTGGGCGTTCTACCTGTCCCACGTGTCGATCACCGTGGGTGAGGCGATCGTCGGCTTCCTCTGGGGCAATGCGGCCGCGCTCGTCCTCGCCGGCCTCGTGCTCGTCGTTCCCCGGATCGAGAAGGTCGCGCTGCAGATCGCGGTCATCACGTACTGCATCCCGATCGTCGCGATCGGCCCGATCGCCTACATCGTGATCGGCGCCCCGCGCGGCGGTGAGCTTTCCGGCACCGCGATCTTCCTCGCGGCCATGTCCGTGTTCTTCACGACCGTCGTCGGTTCCCTCGTCGGTCTCAAGGCCGCGACCCCCGCGAGTCTCGACCTCGTCACCGTCTACGGCGGCGGACGGTTCATGCAGCTCCGCAAGGTGCGGCTGATGGCCGGGCTGCCGAGCGTGCTCTCCGCCCTGCAGATCGCGGCCCCCGCCGCGCTGCTCGGCGCGATCCTCGGCGAATACCTCGGCGGCGTCGACCGTGGCCTCGGCATCGCGATGCTCGCGGCCGGGTCCGCGGCGAACGTCGACAGGGTCTGGGGGCTCGCGCTCGTCGCCGGTCTCCTCGCCGGCCTCGGCTACAGCCTCTTCGGACTGATCAGCAAGCTCGCGACACCCTGGCTGACTGGACGGAGCTCCTGATGGCCCTCGAGACCATGTCGGCGGCCCGCCCGCCGAGCGCAGCGAAGGTCGCCCGCGGCCTCGGCGCCGTCATCGGGCGCGCCGCGCTCACCGGCCTGATCACCCTCGTCATCGTCCTCGTCGCCTGGCAGGGCCTGATCCTGCTTCTCGGGGTGTCCCCGTTCATCGCCAAGGGACCCCTTGACGTCTGGAACTGGCTGTTCACCGTTCCGAACGCCGCCGTCAACCGCACGACGATCCTGACCAACCTCACCGTCACCCTCGGGGATGCCTTCCTCGGCTTCGTCGCCGGCCTCGTCGTCGCCCTCGTGCTTGCGATCGCGTTCACGCTCTCCCGCGGTATCGAGAGCGCGCTGATGCCGATCGCGCTGCTGTTGCGCTCGGTGCCTCTCGTCGCCCTCGTGCCGGTGATCAGCCTGATCACCGGGCGCGGACCGAGCCTCGTCGTCGTGATGGGCGCAATCGTGGTGCTGTTCCCCGCGCTCGTGAACATCGCGTTCGGGCTGCGGTCGTCGTCGCCGCAGATCAACGACGTCATCGCGGTCTACGGCGGCAACGCCTTCACGGCGCTCCGCAAGGTCGCGCTGCCGAGCTCGCTGCCGTCGTTCTTCGCGGCCGTCAAGATCTCGATCCCCGGCGCGATCACCGGCGCGCTCCTCGCCGAATGGCTCTCGACCGGACAGGGCCTCGGCTACGGCATCGTGATCGCCGTCGCCCAGGTGAAGAACTACGAGGTGTGGGCATCCGTCGTGGCGATCACGCTTGTGTCGATCGTGCTGTACGGCGTCGCGCAGCTCGTGGAGAACCTCGTGCTGCGCCGGATGGGCATGGAGAGCAGCACCGGGGCCTAGCCTCGCGCTCGGCGGTTGCGACAGCCGTAGTGGGCGCATCGGCGCGGGACTACTGTTCCTGGCATGGAGACGTCACAGAACCGTAAGCCGATGGGCAGTCTCAAGACTCCGACCCCGTTGCTCAAAGCACTGGCCGCCCAGCTCGGGCATCCGAGCGGGTGGCGAGGGCGGCTGGTGGGGCGGATGCTCAACCGACGCAACCGGGGAATCATCCGCGCCGCCGTGGACGCACTCGAGGCCACGCCGGATGCCCGGCTCGCCGATGTCGGTTTCGGCGGCGGTGTCGGGATCGAGCTGCTGCTCGAC
>NZ_JASJVF010000347.1:0-2791 GCF_035019805.1 Cryobacterium sp. 10I1 | reverse complement strand
CGGGGGGCCGCGCGGCCCCGGGCATCCGTTGCCCTGCCCACCCCTTCGATCGGAGAACCACCGTGAAATCATTGATCACCGGCGGCGCCGGCTTCATCGGCAGCCACCTCACCGAATACCTGCTGGAGCAGGGTGACGACGTCATCGTGCTCGACAACCTCTCGACGGGTTCGCTCCGCAACCTCGCCAGGGTCAGTGACAACCCCCGGTTGCGGTTCGTCCAGGGCAGCATCCTCGACAGGGCACTCGTCACCGACCTCATCTCCGGGCGTGACCGGGTCTTCCACCTCGCCGCGGCCGTCGGCGTCAAGCTCATCGTCGAGGAGCCCCTGACGAGCCTGCGCACCAACATCCACGGCACCGAGAACGTCCTCGACGCGTGCGTCGCCGCGGGGGCGACCCTGTTGCTCGCGTCGACCAGCGAGGTCTACGGGAAGAACACCGCTGACAGCCTCGACGAGGAGTCCGACCGCATCCTCGGCTCCGCCCTCAAGTCCCGGTGGACGTACGCCGCCGCGAAGGGGATCGATGAGGCGTTCGCGCACGCCTACTGGAGTGAGTTCGGACTCTCGGTTGCCATCGTGCGCCTGTTCAATACGGTCGGGCCGCGGCAGACCGGGCGTTACGGCATGGTCTTTCCCAACCTCGTCGGCCAGGCGCAGCGAGGGGAACCACTCACGGTCTTCGGCGACGGACGACAGACCCGCTGCTTCTCCTACGTCGGCGACATCGTGCCCGCCCTCGTCCGGCTCGCAGAGACTCCGGCCGCGTACGGCCTGGCCGTCAACATGGGCGGCGCCCAGGAGATCTCGATCCTCGGCCTCGCCGAGCGCGTGATCGACGTCCTCGGCTCGACGAGCGACATCAGCCTGATTCCCTACGAGCAGGCGTACGCCCCCGGCTACGAGGACATGCGTCGCCGGGTCCCCAACAACGGCCTCGCGCGGAAGCTCGTCGACTTCGAACCGAGTACCCCGCTCGACGACGTGATCCGGAACGTGGCCGGTGCCGCGGCGGGCGGCGGAAACGCCAACGAGGCCATGGCCCTCGCGGGTTCGCCGCTGCATCCGCACGCCCCCGGCCTCGTCGCCGCCGGCAGCCAGATCCCCGGGCTGCTCTGATGTGCGGGATCATCGCCTGTCGCGCCATCGAACCTGCGCCCGGCTATCTCGTCGCGGGACTCAAACGCCTCGAGTACCGCGGCTACGACTCTGCGGGCATCGCCGTGTCCGCTGAAGACGGCACGACGGCCGTGTTCCGCACGATCTCGCGCGTCGACTCCCTCACCGGGCTTGTCGAGGAGTGGGGCGGCCCCCTGCTCGCAGGCACCGGCATCGGCCACACCCGCTGGGCCACCCACGGCGGCGTGAGCGTTCAGAACGCGCACCCTCACCAGGACTGCGAGGGCCGCCTGAGCGTCGTGCACAACGGCATCCTCGACAACGCGGACCGGCTGCGCGCCGAGCTCGTGCATGCCGGGCACCGGTTCTCTTCCGAGGTCGACAGTGAGGTCATCTGCCACCTCGTCGAGGACCGCCTGCTCGACTCCGACGACCTGCTCGGAGCGGTGAGCGCCGCGGTCGCCCAGCTGACCGGCTCGTGGGCCCTCGTCGTCCTCGACGCACGGACAGGGCGCATGGTCGCCGCCGCACACCGCTCGCCGTTGCTCGCTGCCCGTTCCGCGGCGGGGATCTTCCTCGCGAGCGACATCTCTGCGATCGGCGACTGGGTCGACGAATTCCACATCCTCGCGGACGGCGACGTCGTCGAGGTCACGAACGACCTGGTCTGGACCAACTCCGGGATCCCGGCCGCCGTTCCCCCGGCCATCCCGCGGCCGCCGCGGCCGCAGTTCTCGCTGACCGTCGAGGCCGACGACCACATGGCCGCCGAGATCCGGGAGCAGCCGGAGGCCGCAGCCCGCCTGCTCGACGAGGTCGGCGGCCGGATCGCGACCGGCGAGCTCTGGAACGACCTCGGCCTGCCCCGGTTCGACCGGATGCGGGTGGTCGCGTGCGGGACCTCCCTCAACGCCGGAGAGGTCATCGGTTCCGCACTCAGCCGGCTCGGCGGGCTCGGCCACTCCTCCGTCGTCGCGAGCGAAGCGGCGGGCTCCGTCGTCGAACCGGGAACGCTCACGGTGATGATCAGCCAGTCTGGCGAGACCGCGGACGTGCTCCGGGCCCTCGAGGAGGGACCGGAGGGTTCCCCGGTGCTTGCCCTCGTCAACAACGTGCACTCGACGCTCGGCCGCAAGGTCGACGCCGTCGTGAGTTGCGCGGCCGGGCCGGAAATCGGTGTCGCCGCGACGAAGACGTTCGTCTGCCAGGTCATCGTCGGCACCGGGCTCGTGATCTCGTCGCTCGTCGCGAGCGGCAGGATGGATGTGGCCAGGGCCCACCGGCTCGTCAACGACCTGTACCTGATTCCGGAACAACTCGCGGAGGCCGCAGCCGCCGCGCGGGCGCTGCTTCCTCCCCTCGTCGAGGAGGTGCGGGGCGCCAAGGGGTTCCTGTTCCTCGGGCGGGGCGCCGGTGTCGCATACGCCGCAGAGGGCGCACTCAAGCTCAAGGAGATCACGTATCGCTGGGCGGAGGCCTACCCGGCCGGCGAACTCAAGCACGGTCCGCTCGCGCTCGTCGAGGAGGGCACCCCTGTCGTCGTGATCGACGACGACGATCCCCGGCTGGCCGGGAATATCGCCGAGGTGCGCGCGCGCGGCGGAACTCCTCGCCCTGATCCGCGACTTCACCCCCGAGACAACCCTCCTCCTGATCGACGACCTCGACCT
>NZ_JASJVF010000346.1:0-2792 GCF_035019805.1 Cryobacterium sp. 10I1 | reverse complement strand
GGAGGTGCCCGAAGCGCCCGAAGATGGGCACGAGCACGCGGTCGCCCGGCTGGATCAGCGAGACGAGGGCGGCCTCGTTTCGGTGTGCCTGCGTACTGCTGGTGGTGCTGTCGTGCTTGAAGAGGAACCGCCTACTTGGCGTAGTTGACCAGGTCGGGGTTCTCCGCGTAGACCTCGGACAGCAGGCTCATGTCGAAGAGCTTGTCGGCCGTGATGGTGACACCGGCGGCAGCGAGCGTCTTGATGCTCTCCTGCTGCAGCTTATCGCTGATGGTGAAGAGGCCGTTCTTGACGGTGTCGTCGCTGACGATGAGGTCGGTCGACTGGATCGTGGCCTGCTTCGTCTCCTTCTCGATCGTGAGGCCGAGGTCTGCCCCATACTTGTCGATCGTGAGCTTGGCGGAGGCGGCCGGGTCCTTGATGGCGGCGGCCCAGCCCTTGATCTCGGCGATCAGGAGGCCCTTGAGTTTCGCGCGGTCACCCGAGATCTCCTTGTCGGAGGCCGTGAAGGTCTCCGCTACGAACGGGAGCCCGTTGTCGGCGAGCGGCAGGTTGACCGGGCCGAGGCCCTTGAGGTCTGCGTCGATGCCCTCGTTGGTGAGGTAGGAGAACCAGCCGTCGACCTCGCCGTTGAAGAGCGGGGTCGGGTCGTACTCGACGGGGACGGTGGTCAGCGAGGTCGGGTCGATGTTGTTGACCTTGAGGAACGCGTCCCAGAGGCTCTGGTTGCTCGCCTGCACGCCGATCTTCTTGCCCTTGAGGTCGGCGAGGGTCTTGATGTTGCCCACCTTGGCGAGCGAGAGGATCGAGAACGGGTTCTTCTGGTACGTGGCGCCGATGATCTTGATCGGGGCGCCTTCGTTCGCGATGACGGTTCCGGTGGAGATCGCGTTGCCGATGCCGAGGTCGACCGTGCCGGAGATGACGCCGGCTTCAGCGGATGCCGGGCCGGCGATGAGGTCGACGGAATCGAAGCCGGCCTTGGTGAAGTCGCCGTTGGAGTCGGCGAGGAACTCACCCATGAACTCGGTGTTCTTGATCCAGGACAGCTGGATGCTCGCGGTGCCGAAGGACGCGGGCGCACCGGAAGCCGAGGCTGCCGGCGTGGAACTCGTCGCGCAGGAGGTGAGCGCGATGGTCACGGCTGCCGCAGCGGCGATTCCCTGCAGGATGCGACGGGCGGGACGCCCTGCCGGTGAACGGTGTGCTGTTAAACCTTGGGTCCGGGTCATGAAGCTGTTCCTCTCGATGATGCTCGTGGGGTGCCGTTGGGGGGGGTGCCGTCAGGGAAGACGGCTGCTGTGTAATGCTGTGCGGCACACGTGCGGGTTCCCTGAATTTAGGCCCCGCAGATGACGCTGCGACCTCGACAGTGTTTCCGTCGTGTTGCAGCATGCTGGGTACCCGTCGCGGGAGGAAAAGTGCATCTGCCGCGTGATACGGTCACGGCGTCCGCCCGAAAAGGAGCCCCGATGCCGTCCGTTACTGAGCCTACTGCCGCGTTTGTGTCCGGATTGCCCAAAGCAGAGCTGCATGTGCACCTCGAAGGCACCCTCGAACCCGACCTCAGACTCGCCCTCGCCACGCGCAACGGTGTCGATATCGGCCAGTCGACGGTCGAGGAGGTGCGCGCGAGCTATGCCTTCGACTCCCTCGCAAGCTTCCTCGCGGTGTACTACCCCGCGATGAACGTGCTGATCACCGAGCAGGACTTCTACGACCTCGCCACCGCGTACTTCCGTCGCGCCTCCGCAGACGGGGTCCGCCACGTCGAGGCCTTCTTCGACCCGCAGGCGCACACGACGCGCGGCGTGCCCTTCGAGACCGTGATCACCGGACTGCACCGTGCTGCAGCGGATGCGGCCGGTTACGGTCTCTCCGCCGAGCTGATCCTCTGTTTCCTGCGTGACGCATCCGCCGAGAGCGCCCACGAGACCCTGCTGGCCGCCCTGCCCTACCGCGACCTGATCGTCGGCGTCGGGCTCGACTCCGACGAGCGCGGCAATCCCCCGGCGAAGTTCGCCGAGGTCTTCCGGCTCGCCCGTGAGGCCGGCCTCAGGCTCACGATGCACTGCGACATCGACCAGGTCGGCAGCATCGAGAACATCCGCCAGGTGCTCGGCGAGGTCAGGGTCGACCGGATCGACCACGGCACGAACATCCTCGAGGACCCGGCGCTCGTCGCCCTCGTCCGGGAACGCCGGATCGGCCTGACCTGCTGCCCGGTCTCGAACAGTTTCGTGACCTCGGACATGAAGGCGAGGGAGATCGTCGAGCTGCTCGGCCTCGGCGTGCTCGTCACCCTCAACTCCGACGACCCCGCGTACTTCGGGGCTTATGTCGCCGACACCTATACGGCATTCGCCCGGCAGGCCGGCATCGGCAGGGACGAGCTCGTCCAGCTGGCCCGGAACTCCTTCGAGGCGAGCTGGTTGTCCGACGCCGACCGACAGGGGTACCTCTCCGAGATCGACGCCTTCCTCGCGGCGAACCCGGCCTAGCCGGGACCGGAGGCCGGTCCGGCCCGCGAAACCGGTCCCGCAGAACCCTGCCAGGGAGGCGCGGCGGGGCCCGTATTACGGACAACCGTCCGGCGTGTGACGATCGCGTTTCAAGAGTCCCGATTGGCACCCCGCGGTCCTCACCAGGGTGTTTGCTAGACCATCTGGCCAGCGTCACGGCCTGAGATTCCAGCAGGCAGGAGGACAGATGCGCGAACGAGTCGACCGGGTGATCCGGGCGGACGCCGTGCTCACGCCTGCCGGCTTCGTGCGCGGGGCGGTGACGATCAC
>NZ_JASJVF010000345.1:0-2850 GCF_035019805.1 Cryobacterium sp. 10I1 | reverse complement strand
GGTACGCAGGGCATCCGCTGCACACCCCGCTGATCGCCCTCTCCAGCCCGCACACCCGGCAGATCGCATCCGTCGATTTCGACGTTCCGGAACCGGCCACGACGCACGCGGAGCAGAGGAAGGGGCGGGTGCACGGCAAGATCGCCATCGTCACGGGAGGGAGCGGCGACCTCGGCAGCGCCTGCGTGCGGCTCCTCGCCCGCGAGGGCGCCGTGGTCGTCAGCCTCGACGTCACCCCGCCGGCCGAACCGTGGCACGAGCCGGGAATCACCTCCCTCGAACTCGACATCACCGACCC
Organism: Cryobacterium sp. 10I1; assembly: GCF_035019805.1. Taxonomy (NCBI): domain Bacteria; kingdom Bacillati; phylum Actinomycetota; class Actinomycetes; order Micrococcales; family Microbacteriaceae; genus Cryobacterium; species Cryobacterium sp. 10I1. The sequence continues at coordinate 2,552 of NZ_JASJVF010000345.1, read as the reverse complement.
GGAACAGGTGGAACGCGCCGTGGCCCGGGTACTCGAGACGGTCGGCGTTCCCGACATCCTCGTGAACGCCGCCGGTATCATCGGGCGCGCGGCGCCCTCGCACGAGTCGACCCTCGCCGAGTTCGACCGGATCTTCAACGTGAACGTCAAGGGCACCTGGCTCATGACGAAGTACGTGGTCCCGGCCATGATCGCCGCGTCGCGCGGCAGCATCGTCAACTTCTCGTCGATCCACGGCATCACCGGCGGCAGGAGCGTGCCGCTGTACCACGCCACGAAAGGCGCGGTCCGGCTGCTCACCAAGTCCGACGCCGCGACCTACGGTGAGCACGGCATCCGGGTGAATTCGATCCACCCCGGCTCGATGAACACGAGGATGAGCCGCACGGCCGCCGACATGAGCGCTGTCGGGCCAGAGGCGTACTACCGCCAGCTGGTCGAGGGCAATCCGCTCCGCCGGCAGGGGGAACCCGACGAGATCGCCTACGGCGTGCTCTACCTCGCGAGCGACGAATCCCGCTTCAGCACCGGTTCCGAACTGGTCATCGACGGCGGATACACCGCCGTCTGACCCAGGGCAGACCACCCGCACCACCCGAACCACCCGCCCCAACCCCACCAGGCACCTTGTCAAAGGAGACAGCATGTCCAGCACGGTTCCAGCGTCGACCATCCCCCAGCGGATGCCTCGAAAGGCCGCGGCAGCGGCATTCGTCGGCAGCGCCCTCGAGTACTACGACTTCTTCATCTACGGCGCCGCGGCCGCCCTCGTCTTCAACCACATCTTCTTCTCCGCCGCCGACCCGGCGATCGCGACCATCGCCTCCCTGGCGACATTCGGCGTCGGCTATGTCGCCCGGCCGTTCGGCGGGCTGATCCTCGGCCACTTCGGCGACCGGATCGGCCGCAAGCGGGTGCTGATCCTCACCCTCGTGATCATGGGGGTCGCGAGCCTCGCGATCGGCTTCCTGCCCACCTACGACCAGATCGGGGCCTTCGCCCCGGCCCTCCTCGTGCTGTGCCGCCTCGCGCAGGGGTTCTCGGCCGGCGGGGAAGCGGCAGGGGCGAGCACCCTCGCCATCGAGCACGCCCCCGAACATCGCAGGGCGTTCTTCTCCGGTTTCACGATGACCGGGTATGCGGCCGGTATGGTGCTCGCCACCATCGTCTTCATTCCCGTCGCGGCCCTACCGGAGGACCAGCTGTATGCCTGGGGCTGGCGGGTGCCGTTCCTGTTGAGCGCGGTCGTGCTCGTCGTCGCATACATCGTGCGGTCCCGTCTCGACGAGACGCCGGTGTTCGCCGAGACGAAGTCCGTCGCCGCCGTCGAGAGGTTCCCGGCCGCGCAGGTGTTCAGGCACCAGTGGCGCGACGTCGTGCGCGTGCTCGTCTGCTCTCTGTTCGCTGTGACGCAGACCGTGTTCACCGTCTTCGGCCTCGCCTATGCGACGAGCCCCGCCGTGGGCATCGATCGCGGCACGATGCTGTGGGTCGCGACCGTGTCCATCGCGGGTTCCCTCGTCACCATCCCGCTGTTCTCGGCTCTGTCGGACCGCATCGGGCGCCGGCCGGTCTGGATCATCGGCACCCTCGGTTCCGCGGCGACCATCTTCCTCTACTTCTGAGCGATCTCGACCGGTTCGATCCCGCTCATCTTCCTCGGCGGCTTCCTGAACATGACGCTGTTCTATTCGATGGTCAACGGGCTCTGGCCGTCGTTCTTCACGGAGATGTTCGCCGCGCCGGTGCGCTACTCCGGCTTTGCGATCGGCACCCAGCTCGGATTCCTGCTCGCCGGCTTCGCTCCGAGCATCTGTTATGCCCTGCTCGGGAGCGGGATCGACGGCTGGGTTCCCGTCGCCGTCTTCACCGCAGCCACCATGGTGCTCTCGGCGATCGCCGCCGTCACCGCGCGGGAGACCTTCCGGGTGCCGACCGCCCTGCTCGGGGCCGACGCGCTGCGCGTCGAGGCACCGGAGCGACCTCGATCGACGGTCGGCGCTGGCTAGTGTCGGCGGGGTGACGTACACTCCCAATATCGAACATTTGTTCGATCATTACGGAGGAGCCACCGAATGCCCCAGATCATCGACATCCGCGTCGACGTCGAGCTTTCGGCCGACGGCGACCCCCGCGCCTTCACCTGGGACCGCTTCGAGCACACCATCATCGGGCAACCGCAGGCGGTGTTCACGCGCACCCGCTGGTGGGAGAACGACGGGGTGCCCACCCGCATCGACACCGAGCTGTGGCGGGTCGACGCGGCCCGCGGGGGCGAGGAACAACACCGGTACGACCTGCGACGCGACGTCGACGGGTCGTGGGTGCTCGCCCTCGACTGGGGATGAACGAGCCGGGCACGGGCCGGTCGCGCACTGCCGGGCCGGGCACCGGCTTCCCGCACCTGCACGTCGCGAGCGCATACTCGACCCACTACGGGGTGACGCTTCCCGAAGCGCTTGCCGGCCAGGCGAGGGCCCAGGGCCTGCTCACGGACGTACGCCTCGATGAGGGGCAGCTGCTCGGGTTTCCCCAGGTGCCTGCGGAAGACA
>NZ_JASJVF010000344.1:0-2854 GCF_035019805.1 Cryobacterium sp. 10I1 | reverse complement strand
TCGCGCTCGGCACGGTCAACTCGAACACGTTCCAGGATGACGCCTACAAGTTCGGCAGCCTGACCCACATCGACCCGAAGGTGCGCCAGATGGCGATCGATCACCACTTCGACTGCATCGACGTGATGAACCAGACCGGCTCGGAAGACCTGAAGATCTGGCTCGCCGACGGCACCAACTACCCGGGCCAGGGCGATATCCGCGGCCGGCAGGACCGCCTCGCCGACTCCCTCGGCAAGATCTACGCCCGGATCGGCGAGCACCAGCGCCTGGTCCTGGAGTACAAGTTCTTCGAGCCGGCTTTCTATCACACCGACGTGCCCGACTGGGGAACCAGCTACGCCCAGGTCGCCGCCCTCGGAGACAAGGCGATGGTGTGCCTGGACACCGGCCACCACGCGCCCGGCACGAACATCGAGTTCATCGTCGCCCAGCTGCTCCGCCTCGGCAAGCTCGGCTCCTTCGACTTCAACTCCCGCTTCTACGCCGACGACGACCTCATCGTCGGAGCGGCAGACCCGTTCCAGCTGTTCCGGATCCTCTACGAAGTCATCCGCGGCGGCGGCTACGGACCCGACTCCACCGTCGCGTTCATGCTCGACCAGTGCCACAACGTCGAAGAGAAGATCCCCGGCCAGATCCGCTCCGTCCTCAACGTGCAGGAAATGACCGCCCGCGCCCTCAGCGTGGACACCGTCGCCCTCGCAGCGGCGCAGGAGGCCGGCGACGTCCTCGGCGCCAACGGCATCATGATGGACGCCTTCTACTCCGACGTCCGCACCGACCTCGCCGCGTGGCGCGAGTCCCGCGGACTTCCGGCCGACCCCATGAAGGCGTTCGCGGCATCCGGTTACCAGGAGAAGATCTGCGCAGACCGCGTCGGCGGCACCCAGGCCGGCTGGGGCGCCTAGACCACCCTCCCCGCCGCAACAGTCAGGGCCCGACACCCCGCACCGCCCGTGCTTGCCCCCGCTCGTCCTTTGCCCTCTAGCTCCTCTCCCAGCCCCTGGAAAGCAGATCATGACCACCAATCCCACGGCCGCGGCGCTCGTCGCCCGCTCCAACCGCCTCGGCGCGAACCCCAAGAACACGAACTACGCCGGGGGCAACACCTCCGCCAAGGGCACCGAGATCGACCCCGTCACCGGCACCACCGTCGAGCTGCTCTGGGTCAAGGGCTCCGGCGGAGACCTCGGCACCCTCACCGAGTCCGGCCTCGCCGTGCTCCGCCTCGACCGGCTGCGCGCGATGGTGGATGTCTACCCCGGCCTCGATCGTGAAGACGAGATGGTCGGCGCCCTCGACTACGCCCTGCACGGGCGCGGCGGCGCTGTCCCCTCGATCGACACGGCGATGCACGGACTGGTCGACGCGGCCCACGTCGACCACCTGCACCCGGACGCCGGCATCGCGATCGCGACGGCCGTCGACGGGGAAGAACTCACCGACTCGATCTTCGGCCACCGGGTGATCTGGGTGCCCTGGCGCCGCCCCGGCTTCCAGCTCGGCCTCGACATCGCCGCGATCAAGGACGCCCACCCCGGCGCGATCGGCGCGATCCTCGGCGGCCACGGCATCACCGCCTGGGGTGACACGAGCGAGGAGGCCGAGGCGAACTCGCTCTGGATCATCGAGACCGCCACCTCCTACATCGAGGAGCACTCCAAGCCGGAGCCCTTCGGCGCCCCGCTCGAGGGCTTCGGTGCGCTGTCGGCGGCCGAGCGCCGCGCCAAGGCCGCCGCGCTTGCGCCGACCCTTCGCGGCCTCGTCTCCACCGACAGCGCCAAGGTCGGCCACTTCACCGACGCGCCCGAGGTCCTCGACTTCCTCGCCAGCGTCGAACACCCGAGGCTCGCCGGCCTCGGCACGAGCTGCCCCGACCACTTCCTGCGCACCAAGGTCACGCCGCTCCTGCTCGACCTCCCGGCGGACGCCTCTGTCGAGGCGTCCCTCGCCCGGCTCCACGAACTCCACGAGCAGTACCGCCTCGACTACCAGGCCTACTACGACCGGCACGCGACCCCGGAGTCGCCCGCCATCCGCGGTGCCGACCCGCTCATCGTGCTGATCCCGGGCGTCGGCATGTTCAGTTACGGCGCGAACAAGCAGACCGCGCGCGTCGCCGGCGAGTTCTACGTCAACGCCATCCACGTGATGCGGGGAGCCGAGGGGCTCTCCCGCTACTCCCCGATCGACGAGGCCGAGAAGTTCGCCATCGAATACTGGGCGCTCGAAGAGGCCAAGCTCCAGCGGATGCCGAAGCCCAAGCCGCTCGCCGGACGCATCGCGCTCGTGACCGGCGCGGCAAGCGGCATCGGCAAGGCGATCGCCACCCGGCTCGCGGCCGAGGGCGCCTGCGTCGTGATCGCCGACCTCGAACTGGCCAAGGCGCAGGAGGCCGCGGCGGCGATCGGCGGCACGGATATCGCGATCGGCGTTCAGGCGAACGTCACGGACGAGAACCAGGTTCAGGCCGGCATCGACGCCGCCGTGCTCGCCTTCGGCGGCCTCGACCTCGTCGTGAACAACGCCGGGCTCTCGCTCTCCAAGTCCCTGCTCGAGACCACGGTCGCCGACTGGGACCTGCAGCACAACGTGATGGCGAAGGGTTCCTTCCTCGTCTCCCGCGCCGCGGCCCGGGTGCTGATCGACCAGAAGCTCGGCGGCGACATCATCTACATCTCGAGCAAGAACTCGGTCTTCGCGGGCCCGAACAACATCGCGTACTCGGCGACGAAGGCCGACCAGGCCCACCAGGTGCGCCTGCTGGCCGCCGAACTCGGCGAGTACGGCGTCAAGGTCAACGGCATCAACCCCGACGGTGTCGTGCGCGGCTCCGGCATCTTCGCCGGCG
>NZ_JASJVF010000343.1:0-2856 GCF_035019805.1 Cryobacterium sp. 10I1 | reverse complement strand
GGTCTCCGGCCCGTCGCCACTCCGACCGGCATGACCGCGCACGGCATCGTCCGACATCTCATGAACGTGGAGCGATCCTGGCTGCGCGATGTCTTCGCCGGTGAGGAGGGTCTGAGCTTCGACTGGACCGACGCGGATCCTGACGGGGAGTTCCACGTGCCGCCCGAAGTGACCATGGCCGAGCTGCTCGCCGACTATGCGGAGGAGGCGCGCCGCTGCGACGCGATCATCGCGGCAGCGAACTCGCTCGACGTCGTCTCGGTGCGCCGCAGTTTCAGCCTGCGCTGGATCCTGATTCACCTGGTCGAGGAGACCGCACGGCACGCGGGTCACCTCGACCTGTTGCGCGAACGCGCCGACGGCAGCGTCGGAGAAGACCCGCAGGACTGATCGACGCGGCCGGGGCGCCGGGGGAGTGTCGGCGCCAGGCCCTAGTCTGGAGCGGACGAAGGGTGAGTCATGAGTGGCGTTCCAGTGGGGCAGGTTCAGTTGGGCCAGTACGGGCCGGCGAGCCACGTGATCGCGCACATCAGCGACACGCACTTCCTCGGTGCCGGTAGACCCCTCTATGGCACCGTCGACACCGACACGCCCCTGCACGAGGCCCTCGCCCAGCTGGAACGTTCGGGGCAGCCGATCGACGCCCTTGTCTTCACCGGTGATATCGCCGACACCGGCGAAACGGATGCCTACCGGCGCATCCGGGACCTCGTCGAGTCCGCGGCCGACCGGCTCGGGGCCCGCGTCATCTGGGTGATGGGCAACCACGACAAACGGGCGCCCTTCCGCAGCGAACTGCTCCGCGAAACCGGGAACGGGGCATCCGCTGCCGCACCCGTCGACGCGGTGCACGACCTTGACGGACTCCGCCTGATCGCTCTCGACACGAGCGTTCCCGGCTACCACCATGGCGCGATCTCCGCCGAGCAGCTGGCCTGGCTCGCCGAGGTGCTGCGCGAACCAGCCCCGCACGGCACGCTCCTCGCCCTGCATCACCCGCCGATCCCGACCATGGTTTCCCTCATGAGCCTTCTCGAACTCCGAGACCAGGCCGGCCTGGCCGAGGTCATCGCCGGAAGTGACATCCGTGGCATCCTCGGTGGGCACCTGCACTACGCCACGACCGGGCTCTTCGCAGGCATCCCCGTCTCGGTGGCCGCGGCCACCTGCTACACCATCGACCCGAGTGCGCCTGCCCGGCAACTCACGGGTGTGCGCGGCGGCCAGTCGATCAATCTCGTGCAGGTCTATCCGGAGAGCGTCGTGCATTCGCACGTCGTGCTCGGCGACTTCGACCCCGCGACGCGTTTCGACTCCGAGTTCCTGGCCCGTATCGAGGCGATGAGCCCCGACGAGCGGACCGAGGCCTTCTCACGCCAGGCGTGAATGCGCCGGCGGGCGGCGGGCGGATGCCCCTCGCAGCCCTTCTCGAGGACTTCACCGTCTACCTGGCGGCGGAGCGTGGCTTCTCGCCGAATACCGTCCGGGCCTACCGGACGGATCTCCGCGGTCTCCTCGGCTTCGCCGACGGTCGTGGGGTCGCCGATGCCGAGGGGCTGTCCCTGGACCTGCTGCGTGACTGGCTATGGGTGGCGACCCAGGCGGGTCTCTCCAAGGCGACGATCGCGCGTCGGTCCGCCTCCGCCCGCAGCTTCACAGCCTGGTTGACCCGCACGGGCGTGAGTGCGCTCGACCCGGCCGTGCGCCTGCGCTCGCCCAAACCGGGTCGAACCCTGCCCCGGGTGATCAACCGGGCGCAGATGCAGGCCCTTCTCGATCACCTCGAGCTGCGAGCCAGGGCCGGCGGTCCGCACGAGTTGCGCGACCAGGCCATCGTCGAACTGCTCTATGCTTCCGGGCTGCGCGTGTCCGAGCTCGTCGGTCTCGACGTCCCGGATGTCGATCTCTCCCAGCTCACCGTGCGCGTGACCGGCAAGGGGTCCAAGGAACGAGTCGTTCCCTTCGGCGTTCCCGCCCAGCGTGCACTCATCGCCTACCTCGAGCGCGCCCGCCCGGTGCTGCTCGCCGCAGCGGAGGAACCCGCCGGGAGCACCACGGTGGGTTCCGTCTCGAGCTCGGCAGGACGCCCCGCTGCGCTGTTCCTCGCGACCCACCGACGCCGCATCGGAGTGCGGGCCGTATACCGCCTGGTCGCAGGGCTCCTCGCCGAGATCCCCGGCAACGGTCCCGCCGGGCCGCACGCCCTGCGCCACACGGCGGCGACCCACCTGCTCGACGGCGGGGCCGACCTGCGCGCCGTGCAGGAACTTCTCGGTCACGCGAGCCTCGGCACGACCCAGATCTACACCCACGTCTCCGCGGAACGTTTGCGGCAGAGCTACCAGAACGCTCACCCGCGGGCCTGAGCAGGTCACGCGTCCCGGAGAATCGCTCGCCAGAGCAGGTTTGCACGTGCGCTTCGCCGGGAGTCCCCTCGCACCGTGAGCAGGGCGGCCGACTCTGTCGGCAGCAGCACGGCATGTGGGACGCCGCCGAGGTACCGCATCGGCGACACGTACCGGCCGGAGAGCCGCGCGCCGAGGTGCAGGCAGCCGTCGCCGCAGTGGCCACCGGTCGCCACGTGGCCGATGAGCTGGCCGCGGCGCACGGGGTCCCCTGACGCGACAAGCGCCGTGACCGGTTCCAGGCTCGAGACGAGGCCCCCGGCGTGGCTGAGGGAAATCGCGGGTCGGTCGACGACGATCTGGGCGAAGGTCACCGTGCCGTCGGCAACGGCATAGACCGGCTCGCCCGGGTGCGCGGCCAGGTCGATTCCCCTGTGCCCGTCGGCGTACTGGGTGAGAGGCGCCCGGAACCCCCGCACCACGGCATGCGGAATCGCGAGCGGCCACTCCC
>NZ_JASJVF010000342.1:0-2859 GCF_035019805.1 Cryobacterium sp. 10I1 | reverse complement strand
CGGCGGCCATCACGGCGGCCATGATCTGCCACGGAGCCTGGTTGTTCAGCAGCGGCCCGCTCGGCACCGCGACCCGCGACGCCGAGGGACACGAACTGATCATCGAGGCCGAGCCGAAGCAATTCGACGAGTTCGTGACCGCGCTCGAACCGCAGGGCACCAAGGTCTTCTTCGGGGCGCTCAACCCGGAGGCGCTGCGCCGCCGCGACCGGCTCGTGCGGATGATCCCGGCCGGCCGGGAGCTGCTCCCTGAAGGCGACTTCCGCGACTGGGTCGCCATCGACGCCTGGGCCGCGTCGATAGCCGCCGAGCTGCCCGCGACCGCTTAGGCCGCTCGCCACCAGCCCCGCCTGCGGGGCTCAGGGCGCGAGGAGCGCCCGGATGTCCTCCGCGGTGAAGTCGTCGCCGACATCCGCTGCCGTCGCCGCACCGTCGAGGCCCGCGCCATCGAGTACCGAGCCGACGAGACGCGCCTTGCGCTCCTTGAGCGCCATCACCTTGTCCTCGATGGTGTCCGCGGCCACGAGCCGGTAGACCATGACCGTGCGGGTCTGGCCGATGCGGTGGGTGCGGTCGATCGCCTGCGTCTCCGTCGCCGGGTTCCACCACGGGTCGAGCAGGAAGACGTAGTCCGCCTCGGTCAGGTTGAGGCCGAAGCCGCCGGCCTTGAGGCTGATCAGGAACACCGGCGCCGTGCCGCTCTTGAACCGGTCGATCACCTCTGAGCGCTTCAGCGTCGAGCCGTCGAGGTAGCAGTACGGGGTGCCCTGGGCGTCGAGGCGTGCGGCTGCCTTGCCGAGGAACGAGGTGAACTGGCTGAACACGAGCGCCCGGTGACCCTCGGCGACGACGTCGTCGAGCTGGTCGAAGAGGGCGTCGAGCTTGCTCGAGGGCACGTCCGCGTAGGTGTCGCCGAGCAGGGACGGGTCGAGGCTCAGCATCCGCAGCAGGGTCAGCGACCGGAACACGATGAACCGGTTCGCGTCGAGGTCCTCGATCAGCCCGAAGAGTTTCTGCCGTTCGCGCTGCAGGAAGGTGTCGTAGAGCGCGCGGTGCCGGGGATTCAGCTCGATGCGCAGTACCTGCTCCTGTTTCTCGGGCAGTTCGCGGGCGACGACGTCCTTGGTGCGGCGCAGGATCAGGGGGCGGATGCGGCGGCGCAGCCGGGTGATCAGCGCCGGGTTGCCGGGTTGCCCGGCGTCGTCTGTTGTGCCGGCAGGTCTCACGCCGTGTTCGTCGCGGTTCTCGATCGGGCGGACGTACTCCTCGCTGAACCGGCGGGCGGAGGGGAACAGGCCGGGTGCGACGATCGCGAACAGGGACCAGAGTTCGAGAAGCCGGTTCTCCATCGGCGTCCCGGTGATGGCGAGCTTGAAGGGCGTGTCGAGGTCGCGGGCGCAGGCGTGCAGCCGGGAGGCGTGGTTCTTCAGGAATTGCGCCTCGTCGAGGATCAGCCCTGCCCAGCCCTGGGCTCGGTACGCCGCGAAGTCGAGACGGAAGAGCGTGTATGAGGTGACGATCACGTCGTGGTGCGCGACGGCATCCGTGAGCGTCGTGCCGCCGCGGCCGAGGACGGTCGACTGGGTCGTCTCGACGCCGTGCACGCGGAGCCCGGGGGTGAAGCGGGCGGCCTCGGCGATCCAGTTGGAGACGACGGAGGTCGGGGCGACCACGAGGAACGGGCGGCGCGGTACGGCGGGTGCGGGGCCGGATTCGCGCGTCGCGTGTTCGATCAGGGCCAGCGCCTGCAGGGTCTTGCCGAGGCCCATGTCGTCGGCGAGGATGCCGCCGAGGCGATGCTTCCAGAGGAAGGCGAGCCAGGCGAAGCCCTCGCGCTGGTACGGGCGCAGGGTCGCGGTCACTCCCTCGGGCACAGGAACGGGCTCGAGGAGGCCATGGCCGTCGCCGTCACGGTCGCCGGCGTCGACCGCGCGGGTCCGTTCGAGCAGCCCGGACACCGCGGACCGCCAGGCCGTTGCTTGCTCGGTGTGTTCGGCGAGGTCCTCGAACTCCGCCCAGAGCTGGGCCTGGTAGCGGCTGATCCGCAGCCCGGTCTCCCACTCGGTGAGGCTGCGGGCCTCGTCGATGAGCGTCCGCAGGCGCTCGAACGCGGGCTGGCGCAGCGAGAGATAGGTGTTGTCGATCATGAGCAGCTTCGGCTTGCCCAGGGCGAGTGCCTTGAACAGTGGGCCGAAGGGCACGGTGCGGCCGTCGATCGTGACGATCACGCCGAGGTCGAACCAGTCCCTCTGGTTCGTCTCGACCGTGGTGATGGTCAGTTCGGGCGTCGCGGTGAGTTCGCGGTAGCCCGGATCCGCGCCGATCCGGTCGATCCGCAGCCCTCTCAGCTCGTCGAGCCGGGGGAGTTCCCCTGAGGTGAATTCGGCCGCGTCGAGCCCGCGGAGCGTGTCCGGAGGCGAGCCGGGTGCGGTGCCTGGGTGAGTTGCGGAGAAAACACCGTCGCGGCGCGGAGGAAGGTGCTTTGTCCGCAACTCGACCGCCGCGATGAGCGCGGCCTCCGCGGAGGCGTCCCGACCGGCGGGGCGGCCGGGGCCAGGGCCGGCGTCGAGCGGGACGCGCGTGACGGCACGGCCCTCGCGGTACTCCCAGTCCCAGGCGAGGCTCAGCGCCTGCTTGGGGAGGAAGCGCACGGTGAGCACCAGGACGGGAGCGGCGGCCTCCGGGAAGGTCACCGAGGCATCCGTGCTCGTCACCGGGAGCGCATGACGGAGGCTCGGGTAGAAGTCGCCGAGGAACTCGGCCGTCTCGGACGCGGGCACGGCCACGGTGGCGGGCACCCCGAGCAGGCGGCTCTGCTCCGGGCTGAGCGGGCCGCGGGTGGGTGCGAGGAGGAAGGAG
>NZ_JASJVF010000341.1:0-2875 GCF_035019805.1 Cryobacterium sp. 10I1 | reverse complement strand
GAACTGCTCGCCTGACCCGGTCCCGACGTACCCGCCGGCGGCGGGCGACCGCCCGAACCGGCCCCTGCGGTAGTTTGGAACCAACCGGATTCGTTCGGAGAGGAGGACGTGAGTGACACCCGACGCGCGGAACGCCATGAAACGTCGCACCTTCCTCATCGGAGTCACGGGTCTCTCGACCCTCGTTCTCACCGCGTGCGTGTCCCCGGCCCCGCGGCCGAGCGCATCCGCCACCGCTACGTCGACCCCCGCACCGACGCCCACCGTCTCGCCCGTGCCGAAACCCGCGCAGATGCGCCGCACCTCCTGGTCGGCCGACCCGTTCGCCCGCGGTTCGTACAGTTTCGCCGCCGTCGACTCCACGCCCGAGCAGCGCACTGCGCTCGCCCAACCCGTGCTCGACCGGGTCTTCTTCGCCGGCGAGGCCACCTCGACCGACGCTCCGGGAACGGTGCAGGGCGGCCGCGACTCCGGCTTTCGCGCGGCGCGCGAGATCATCGCCGCCGCAGCGCCCGGCGAACGCATCGCCGTGATCGGCGCGGGCATCGCCGGGCTCAGCGCCGCGCGCATCCTCAAGGACGCCGGTTTCGACGTCGTCCTCGTTGAGGCTCGCGACCGCATCGGCGGCCGCATCGACACCGTCAGCGACAAGAAATGGCCCTTCCCTGTCGAGCTCGGCCCGTCCTTCGTGAGCCACAGCGACACAACGTCCCTCGACGAGGAATTCACCCGCCTCGGCATCGCGACCACCCCCTTTCCGAGCGCGAGCGAGACCCGCACCCATGCCGGAATCGTCGTCGCGGTGCCCGACACCGGCGAAAAAGCCGTTGCGACCGCGCTCGCCTGGGCCACGAAACAGGCCAGTGACATGTCCGTACACGGCGCGCTCGACGGCTCCGGCGCGAGCACGCTGTCCACAGCGGATGCCGGTGACGGTGTTTCGGCGGCTGACTGGCTCGCATTCCGGGTCGCGACCGTTCTCGATATCGACGCGGGCGCATCCGTCGACCAGCAGTCGGGCTGGTACACGAGCGCGGACGCCGGCGCGAACGAGGACCGGATCGTGCTCGGTGGATATGCCCACCTGCTCACCAAGGCGGCAGAGGGCATCGACCTGCTCGACTCGAGCGTCGTCACCAAACTTGCATACACCGACACCGGCGTGAGCCTGCGTCTGGGCACGGGGGAGTCGCTCTCCGCCGACCGGGTGCTCGTCACCGTTCCGCTCGGGGTGCTGAAATCCGGGGTGCTCGAATTCGACCCCGCGCTGCCCTTCGCGCACCGCGGCGCGATCGCCGACCTCGGCATGGGCACGCTCGACAAGGTCTGGCTGCAGTTCGACGAGCCGTTCTGGAGCACGACCGCCCCGCTGTGGACCACGGTCGGCGGGGACGAGGACTTCCGGGTCTGGATCAACATGATGCCGCTCACCGGGGAGCCCGTCCTGGTCGGACTCGTCGCCGGGGACACGGCGCTCCGGCTCGCCGGGGCCGACGACGCCACGGTGCTTGCCGCCGCGCTGCGCGGGCTGACCCCGTTCTACGTGCCCCCGACGCCGAGCCCCACGCCGACGCCCGCGCCCTGACGAACCCCATAAAGTCAATCCCGAGCATTTCTCACCAAACGGTGTAAGCTATGCCCAATGTCTAGTCGCTGAAGATTCCCGGGGCGAGCCGGGACTTCATGCAGGTGCGGTCCGCCGTTGTGCAGCTCCCCAAGGTTTAGTCGTTCCCGGGTTGGTGTTGCCGATGGCTGCCAATTGGGTGGGTTGCGTGCAACGGTCGTAAGACCCAGCAATGTACACATGTCGTGCCGTCGGCCACCCGAGCGCGGTCGCGGCTTCGGTGCCCCGCCACAGTCGCGACTGCAGTTCCCCTGTTTGACCGCGTGATTGATCGTGCCTCATGGAAACCCTGCTGGACCAAGAGCTGGACAGCCTGCTCGACTTCGATTCCGACCTCGCCTGCGAGGGTTCCCACCATGGCCGCGGCCTGAGCGGCCACCATCCGACCGCGCCCGGCGCCTACATGGTCATTTCGCCGTGCTGCGGCCCGAAGGTCGTGCAGTGCTCCCCGCGGGTGATCGCCATGCAGCACTCCGGCGTGCTCTACTGCGGCGCCTGCCGCAGCGAACACCTCACCGTGGAATACACCTTCATCCCGCTGTAGGCCGTTCCGCCCACTCCCTTCCGCTGTACCATGCGAGGGCGCAGTTCGACCGCGCAACCGGATGCCGAGGGGAACCAGCCATGATCGCACTCACCGGAGCGACGGGGCTCGTCGGCGGTCTCGTTCGCGACCGCCTTGACGCGGCAGGAACGCCCACCAGGCTCATCGTGCGCTCGACCGCGCGGCTCGCGCGGCAGCATCCGGATGTCTGGACCGCCGGCTACGGCGATGCCCAGGCCCTCGCCCCCGCCCTCGCCGGGGTCGACACCCTGTTCATGGTGTCGGCGTCCGAGAGCGCCGAGCGGGTGACCGAGCACCGCACCCTGATCGACAGCGCCGTCGCCGCCGGAGTCGAGCGGATCGTCTATCTCTCGTTCCTCGGCGCCGATCCGCACGCCGAATTCACCCTCGCCCGGGACCATGCCGCAACCGAGACGCACCTGCGGGCGAGCGGCCTCGCGTTCACTTTCCTGCGCGACAACTTCTACCACCGGCTGATCGCGCAGATGTGCGGCGCCGACGGCGTCATCCGCGGGCCCGGCGGCGAGGGCCGCATCGGCTCGGTCGCGCACACCGACGTGGCGGATGCCGTCGCGGCCGTCCTCGGCGGCGGGTCTCGTCACGACGGGGAGACCTTCACCCTCACGGGGCCGCGTGGCTGGAGCCTGCGCGACGGCGCCGCGGAGCTCGCCCGGGTGGCCGGGCGG
>NZ_JASJVF010000340.1:0-2900 GCF_035019805.1 Cryobacterium sp. 10I1 | reverse complement strand
CCGGGTTCGGCGCGAGTCGAGCAAGAGAGCGAAGAGCAGGGCCAGGCCGAGCATGAGCGGGATCAGGACGAGACCGTAGAGCAGCACCCGGCCCACGCTCGCTCCGAAATCAGCGTTGGTGAGCGAGGTGATGTAGTTTTCCACGCCGGCGAACGCCGTCGTGCGGCTTCCCGAGCCGAGCCCGAGCCCCTTGACCTGCTTCTTCTGCAGGCTGAGGAACAGCGTGTACGCGATCGGGGCGGCCATGAACGCGAGGAACAGGATGATGCCCGGCGCGAGCATGAGATAGGGGGTGAGTACTCTCGAACGGAAATTTCCCGTTCGCGTACTCGACGGGAGGTCGGTTCGCGTTCGAGGCTTCGGCGCCTCGGTCACAGTGGCAGTCACAGGTGATCCTCAATCGAAGGGAGAAGAAGTGGGGAAAGCCCGCGGATGCCTGAGGCCGGCGGGCCTTCCCCGGTGGCACTACTTGACGGTGAACCCGCTCTTGGTCAGGTCATCGGTGGTGATTTTCTGCATGCTGGTGACCGCGGCCAGGAAGGCGCTCTTCGACTTCGCATCCGCGGCCTTGGCGAACTCGTCGTTGTATGCGCTGTACGCCACGTTGACATTCGGGCCGTAGTTGAACGGCGAGACGGTCTTGGCGACCTGGGCGGCGACGGTGTAGAAGTCCGGCTGGTTGCTGAAGAAGGCCGGGGCCGTCGTCAAGGCGGACTCTGCGGCGGACGCGTCGGCCGGGTAGATGTTCGCGGTGCTGACTAGCGCTGCGACGGCGGCCGGATCGGTGTTCAGCCAGGTGGCGAACTCGACGGCTTCCTTGGGGTGGGTCGACTGGGTCGTCACCCCGGTGGAGGAACCACCCCAGTTACCCGTCGAGGGAGCCGAGGCATCCCACTGCGGCATCGGTGCGACCTTCCAGAGGCCCGCGGTGTCTGCGGCGTTGCCGGCCAACACGCCGGGAGCCCAGACGGCGCTCAACCAGCCCACCTGGGTGCCCGTGTTCAGCCCGGCGTTCCATGCCGGCGTGTACATCGGCTTGTTGTCGATGACGCCCTCTTCGACCAGGCCGCCCCAGTACGCCGCGACCTTCTGGGTCGGAGTCTTGTCGATGTCGACACTCCACGCGTCCCCGTCGATCCCCCACCAGGACGCGCCGGCCTGCTGGGTCAGCCCGGTGAACCAGCCGGCGTCGCTCGAGGAGAAGGTGCCCAGATAATCAGCCGGGTTGGCGGCATGGATCGCACGGGCGTCAGTCGCGTACTCATCCCAGGTCGTCGGGACCGTGAGGCCGAGCTTCTCGAAGACGTCGGCGCGATAGTAGAACATCATCGGGCCGGTGTCCTGGGGGATCGCGTACAACGCGTCACTGCCCAGGGTGACCGAGTTCCAGACGCCGTCAGCGAAGGCGCCCTTCACGTCGGAGCCGACGTCGCCGGAGATGTCGGCGAGTGCATTCGCCGCGACCAGGGTGGGGATCTTCTGGTACTCGGCCTGGATCAGGTCCGGGGCGCCGCTTCCCGCTTTGACGGCGGTCAGCAGTTTGGTGATCGCGGGGTCACCGCCGTCCTGCTTCTGGACCGTGACCTGGATCTCGGGGTGGGCCTTGTTCCAGATGTCGACGACCTTGTCGAGGTTGGGAGCCCAGGCCCAGTAGTTCAGTGACACGGGGGCACCGGTGTCTCCGCCGGTTGTGGGGCTGGAACAGCCCGACATGAGCAAAGCGGCCGCAGCGGCCATGGCCACTGCTCCGACACGGAATGAAGTGCGCATTCGTCCTCCTTGAAGAAAGCTGGTGCTGTGATGGGTTCGCCCCGACTCGGTGAACGTTTGTCGACCTTGACTGTGAGCGGTTCTAGTACCTCACACTAGCCATTGTTCTGTCAACTAGGCGAATCCCGGACTTCTACAGAGCCGCATCCTGTGATAGAACTGGGAGCGCACACAGTCGAAGGAGCCACAAACCCATGCCATTCGAGTCTCTCTCCCGAGTAGTCGCGGTTCAGCAGGACCGCTGGATGCCCGGCACAACCAGCCTGCGCTACGGCGGCGACTACAACCCGGAACAGTGGCCGCGTGAGGTCTGGCTCGAGGACATTGCGCTGATGAAACAGGCCGGCATCAACCTCGTGAGCCTCGGCATCTTCTCGTGGGTCCTGCTTGAACCCCGTGAAGGCGAATACGATTTCGCCTGGCTCGATGACCTGTTCGAGCTGCTTCACGCTGCCGGGATCGACATCGACCTGGCCACCCCGACCGCGGCTCCCCCAGCCTGGTTCTGGAAGAAATACCCGGCCGCTCACCCGGTCACCCGGGACGGTGTGCACCTGGCCGGCGGCTCACGTGGGGTCGTCAGTCCCAGTTCGCCCGAATACCGCCGCGCCGCCGCCAACATCACCGAGCAGCTCGCCCGTCGGTACGCGGGGCATCCCGCATTGGTGTTGTGGCACGTGCACAACGAATACGGGGCCCCGATCAGCGAGTCATACGACGACTACTCCGTCGCGGCCTTTCGGCTCTGGCTGCAGAAGCGCTACGGCACCCTCCGCGCACTCAACGATGCCTGGGGCACCACATTCTGGGGACAGCGCTACGGGGAATGGGACGAAATCAATGCGCCCCGACTGTCCGCCTCCGTGACGAACCAGGCCCAACGCCTCGACTTCAAACGATTCTCCTCCGACGCCCTGCTGGCGTGTTTCATCAACGAACGCGACACCATCCGCCGGTTCACCCCGGACATCCCGGTGACCACCAACTTCATGGCCACCAACTGCCTCTCAGCCAACTACTGGACGTGGAGCCGCGAGGTCGACATCGTCTCCAACGACCACTATCTCGTCGCCGAACGCGCCGATAACCACATCCTCCTGGCCATGGACGCCGATCTCACCCGTTCGCTC
>NZ_JASJVF010000339.1:0-2900 GCF_035019805.1 Cryobacterium sp. 10I1 | reverse complement strand
TACTACGCTGAAACAAACGGCCCGATAGATATCGAAGCCGCCAACAAAACGGCGGCATGAAAACCGGGACGGTTCAGTCTGCTGTCCCATAACGACACGGCTTTGAAACACCCATAGACGGTTCTATATTTCTTGTTATCGAATTGTCTATGGACTGAGTATTCCGGTTGCGGGCGCCCACCGATGCGTGGCCGCGACGTCGGATTTCCGCCAGTCATTGGATGGCGGCTCGGGTAATTTTGAAGCGAAGCTCGCCCCGACTAGCCCCTCTCGCCGAAAGAAGCCCATGCCGACGCACACCGTCATCGACCCGGCCATTCTCTACTTCGGAACACCCGTTGCTCTTCTCAGCACGGTCGACCGCGACGGTGAAACTAATACCGCCCCGATGTCGTCTGTCTTCTGGCTTGGCCAGACCGCACTCCTCGGCATGGGCGCCCGCTCCTTGACAGCACAGAACCTCCTCGACACCGGCGAGTGCGTCATCAACCTCCCCACTGCCGAACTGGTCGATGCGGTCGATAGGATCGCTTTGACCACCGGCCACATGCCGGTTCCTCCTGGCAAGGCTCTTGTCGGATACCGCTATGAGCCCGACAAGATCAACCGTGCGGGTTTGCATTCCCGGCCGGGTGACACCGTTCGAGCAGAACGGATCGACGAATGCCCCGTCAATCTCGAAGCCCGCATCGTGCACTCTCGTCCCCTCAAGAAAGACGACCCGGCCGATGGCGATACGGTCATTTTCGAAGCCAGGATCACCCGGGTGCACGTCCACGACTCGATCCGCCTGAAGGGGTCGAAAAACCGCATCGATCCGAACCTATGGCGACCCCTGATCATGAACTTCCAGCGCTTCTATAGCCTCGGCGACGAGTTGCAACCTTCGCGCCTGGCTCAGACCGACGAGGAGTGGTACCGCTGATGACGCCCTGACAGCTCATCTCGCCAACGAGACGCCCTGGCGCCTTGCCGAACCGGTGATCAGGAATGCGACGAAATGCCCTAACCGGGCCGACTAAACACGGCAAAACGCGATCGAGAAGTGCCGAACGTCGGTGTCGTTCGTAGAACTGGACGGGCATTCTATTGTTGTGAGTGCAGGTTACGCACGTGGAGCCAGATCGGGATGGCGAAGAGTGGAATGTGGCGTGCCGGAAGATTTCTGGCAAACCAGACTGGCAGGTACGTCGGTGGCTGAGCCGCGTTCATCGCCCAGCGACTTTGCGAATCCCGTCAGCGGGCACCTCCCTGCACCGGCGATGAAAACCATTGACTCAGCGCCGATGATCGTCGAAAAGCGGCATCGGCGGTCTCCGGCGAGACTGCAACGGATGACGGATTAGAAGCCGCGATGGTTCGAGCAATCGGCGACGCCGTCTTGATGTGGTGGACATCGATGGCTTGGCTCGGGCATCTCGGAGCGTTTGGAGATCTTGGAGTCGAGCTTGGTGAAGGACTCGCACCGAAGCCCTGAACATTTTCGGTGGCTCAAAGATCACCAAGTCCGTAATCGTCCGTTCGATTGTGCAATGCGATCCGGATGGCATCTCGCAGCAATCCGTCTTGCCTCTCAGCCTCGACTCGCGCAGCGTCGATTTCGGCGTATTCCTTCATTCCCGCGTCGCCCACTTTGGGGATTTTTGCTTGGAGGATCTGTTTTCTTAACGTGTCCTCGTCGGCTTTGTTGCAGGCGTTCCAAGCGTTCAGTACGGATTGTCGAGCGATGGCCTCTGCGCGCCCGGATAAAGCGAATCGATCGGTCGACTCGTACTGTTGAGGGATATCGACACCTTCGATCTTGCCCATGCTCAGTACGGCGCTTCTGTGCTGGCTCCGTTGGGCGATGAAAGTCAAAATATCGGCGTAGAGGAGCATCTGCTTTTCCAGCAGCCGCGCCTGCCTATCTGCCGTGATCGTGCGCTTCAGAGAGACGTCCGAATTTTCCCCAGCGCGCTTTGTAGCTCGACTGGTATTCCAGAAACCGAACAATGCCACTACCAGCACGGCCACCGGCGGGAGCCACACCGAGACTGGCACGCCGATGATCGACCCGGCAGCGGGCGCTTTCGATAGTGCCGTTGTAAGGATGTCCATTCGGACAGCGTAGCGACGCGCTTTCCATCATTTGACTATGGTCTCGGCTACCTTTGCGGTCAAAGGAGAAACATGAAGATCGCACCACCCCGGTGTTCGACGACCGGCTGAGGCTCGGCACTCATAGGTCACGTCCCGCTGAGCGGTGGAGTTTCTCAACACCGTGCGGGTCAGTTGTTCTAGCTTAGGCGGCGGCGAGTTCTGGGAGGATCACCGCCTCGTCGATGACCTTGACGGGGTTGTTCATGGTGGCCAGCTCGAGCATGGATGCTTCGGAGAAGTAGCGGCGTTCGCCGGCTTCCCATTCGTCGTGCTGCTCGATCAGAACCGACCCGGCCAAGCGCAAGAGAGCGGCAGCGTTGGGGAAGACACCGACGACGTCGGTGCGGCGTTTGATCTCCTTGTTCACTCGTTCCAGCGGGTTCGTGGACCAGATCTGGCGCCAGTGCCGCCGCGGGAAAGCGGAGAAGGCAAGCAGATCGGGTTGCGCGTCGACGAGCATCGTGGCGACCTTTGGGTGCGAGCGGCTCAGCATTGTGGTCACCTCGCGGAACTGTTTCTCGATGTGTTCGCGGTCGGGCTGGGCGAAGATGGTGCGGATGATCGAGGCGACCATCTCTTGCGATCCCTTCGGCACCACGGCGAGGAGGTTTCGCATGAAATGGACCCGGCAGCGCTGCCAGCCGGCGCCCTGGAACACGGTCCCGATGGCTTTCTTGAGGCCGGTGTGAGCGTCAGACATGACCAGGTTGACCCCGTCGAGGCCGCGGGTCTTCAACGACCGCAGGAAGCTGGTCCAGAAG
>NZ_JASJVF010000338.1:0-2901 GCF_035019805.1 Cryobacterium sp. 10I1 | reverse complement strand
GTTGACGCCGTCGCGCACCGCTTGGGTGACCACGGCGACGGCGACGCGGCGCGACACCTCGGGCAGGTCCCGGAACGAGGGCAGCACGGCCGCGCCGGGCCGGGTCACGTCGACCATGCCGGCGATCGCGTGGGCGGCGGCGAGGAGCATGGCCCGGTTCAGCACGGTCGCCCGGGCGACGATCGCTCCGAAGCAGATCCCCGGATACATGAGCGCGTTGTTGCCCTGGCCGATCTCGTAGTCGACCCCGTCGAACCGCACGGGGGCTGACGGGCAGCCGGTGCTCACGAGGGCCGCGCCGGCCGTCCACTCGATTACGTCGGCCGCGGTCGCCTCGGCGAGCTCGGCCGGGTTGGAGATCGGGCAGATCAGCGGGCGTTCGACGTGGGCGGCCATCTCACGCACGGCAGCCTCGGTGAAGGCGCCGAACTGGGTCGAGGTGCCGATGAGCGCGGTCGGGTGCACGGCGGCGATCACGCTGTGCAGCGAGCACGGGTCGGCGAGCGCGGGCGCGAACGCATCGCCGGCCAGTTCCCGTGCGGGCCGGGCGTACCGGCGCTGGCCGGCGGTGAGGTCGGGCAGGGTGTCGACGATGAGCCCCTGCCGGTCCATCAGGTAGATCCGGGCCTCGGCCTCGGCGAGGGACTGTCCCCCGGTCACGACGAGCTCGTCGACGATCTGGTCGGCGATGCCGATCCCGGCGGTCCCCGCGCCGAAGATCAACACGCGCTGGTCGCCCAGGGTCAACCCGGAGATCAGGATGCTCGTGTTCAGGGCGGCGAGGATCGTGACGCCGGTTCCCTGGATGTCGTCGTTGAGGGTGCAGATGCTGTCGCGATACCGCTCGAGGATCGGCGCCGCCGTCGCGCGGCCGAAGTCCTCCCAGTGCAGCAGCGCGCCCGGGAACAGCCCGAGCGCCGTCTGAACGAAGTCGTCGATGAACCGGTCGTAGTCGGCGCCACGGATGCGCGGAAACCGATTCCCGAGGTACCGCGAGTCGTCGAGCAGCCCGGCATTGTCGGTGCCTACGTCGATGAACACCGGCAGGATCTGGGCGGGGTCGATGCCCGCTGCCGCGGTGTAGACGGCGACCTTGCCGGTGAGGATCTCGGCCCCGTTGACGCCCCAGTCGCCGATGCCGAGGATTCCCTCGCCGTCGGTCGCGACGATCAGGCGGATGTCCCGGCCGTTGGCGTAGATCTGGAGCGCCTCCCCGATGCTCTCGGGATCGAGTGCGGAGATGTAGGCGACATCGCTGCCCGCGTAGCAGTCGCTGTACTGCTGGATCGCCTGGGCGACGGTCGGCGCGTACACGATCGGCAGGAATTCGACGAGGTGCCGGGACATCGCATAGTAGAACAGCCGGCGGTTGCGCGCGCAGACGTCCATCAGGAACAGGCGCTTCTCGAGGTCGTTCGGCCGGGCCAGGAACCGCCGGTAGAGCTGACCCGATTGCTGCTCGATGGTCTGCACGACGTGCGGCAGCTGCCCGGTGATGCCGCCGCGCATCCGCTCGGCCCGGGTGAACGCGGTGCCCTTGTTGCGGTACGGGTCGGAGAGCAGGGAACGCCCGGTCATGAAGTGCCTCTCGCGAGTTGGAGGCCGCGACGGTGTGACCGGTGTGCCGGGCCTGAGGCTGCTGCCTACCCCGCTTCACCCAGTTTAACCCCGCGTTTACCCGAGGTTCGTCCCTGCATCGGCCGCCGAGTCGGCGCGCGCCGCATTCTTCTCCTCGCGACGGACAGCCCTGCGCTCCCTGCCGCCCTCGACGAGGAAGTACAGCACCGGGAGCACGATGAGGGTGAGCAGGGTCGAGGAGACCAGGCCGCCGATCACGACCAGGGCGAGCGGCTGGGAGATGAACCCGCCGGTGCCGGTGAGGCCGACCGCCATCGGGAGCAGGGCGAAGATCGTGGCGAGGGCGGTCATCAGGATCGGGCGCAGCCGCCGGGAGGCCCCGTTGACGAGCGCCTCGCGCACGTCGAGCCCCCGTCGCCGGTACTGGTTGACGAGGTCGATCAGCACGATCGCGTTCGTCACGACGATCCCGATCAGCATCAGCACGCCGATCAGCGAGGGCACTCCGAGGGGGATGCCGGTGATCACCTGCAGCGCGATGGCCCCCGTCGCCGCGAACGGGATGGACACGAGCAGCAGCAGCGGCTGCAGCAGCGACCGGAACGTCGCGACCATCACGATGTAGACGATCAGGATCGCGGCGAGCAGCGCGATGCCGAGCTGCTGGAATGCGTCGGTCTGGTCCTTCGTGACACCGCCGAGGGTCGCGGTCGCGCCGGTCGGCAGGGTCGTGTCGGCGAGCACGGTCGCCATCTGGGCGTTGGCGGTGCCGAGGTCGTTGTTGTTCGGCGTCGCCGAGACCGTCGCGGTGCGCAGGCCCTTCGTCGTCGTGAGGGTGGCCGGGCCGTCGACCTGTGCGACGGTCGCGAGGGTGCTGAGCGCGACCGGCCCGGCGAGGGTCGGGATCGGCAGGGCGGCGAGCTCGGCCGTCGTGGCCGGCGAGCTGGCCCCGGTGAGATACACGGACAGGTTCGCCTCGTTGATCACGATCGACCCGACGACGCTCGGCTGCATCGCCTGGGAGACGAGGGTGCCGAGCGCGAGCTCGCTCAGGCCGGCGGAGGCGGCCTTCGTGCGGTCGATCGTCACGGCGAGGTAGGGCCGGGAGGCGGCGAGGTTGCTCGAGCTCTCCTTGATCGCGTCGAGCTTCTTCACGGCGGCGAGGATGCTGTCGCTCGCTGTCTGCAGGTCGGCGCCGTTGGCCGCGGTGATGTCGACGGCGATGTCCGAGGTGCCGCCGAAGCCGCCGCCGCATCGACAGCGGTGTTCAACGATGCCGACGTCTCGTTCGCCATGCCGATGGTCAACCACCACCAGCAGGCG
>NZ_JASJVF010000337.1:0-2914 GCF_035019805.1 Cryobacterium sp. 10I1 | reverse complement strand
TCGTCGCGCTGCACGTGATCCTGGTGCGGATGCACGGGGTCGTCCCCCCGATCGACGCGGCGGAAACCGACGCCCAGCTGAGCGGCACGGACCGGACGGAGGCGACCCGATGAGCGCCCCGACCATGTCCCGTTCCGACCGGGATGGCCTCGCGCGCCGCCCGTGGCGCGGCACCGTGCGCGAGTACGACCTCTTCAAGGAACTCACGGTCGCCCTCGTCGTCGTCGGGCTCGTGATCGTTGGTCTCTCGGCGATCGTCGGCTCGCCCGACGAACCGAGCGTGACCCTCAAGTCCTGGGCCCAGGCCCAGCCCGCCGACTTCGTGGCCACCGCGACCGCCGAGCTCGGCGGCACGAGCGAGACCGCCGGTTACGGCCCGCCGTACAACACCACCGCCGACGCGACCCAGACCATCGGGGCATTCGACCTGCAGAGCTTCTCCGGCGTGCAGCTGCCGATCGATACGGCCCAGGACCTCGTGATCACCCCGCTGACGACCCTCAACGCTCCGCCGAGCGCCGCTCTCGACGCGTGGAACGCCGGGAGTGACACCGAGAAGGCCGACTGGACCGCCGCATACACGGATGCCCTCACGAACGCCCCCGATGGCGACCCAGCCCAGGTCGCCACCGGCGACTACGGCCCGGTGCCGGTCCTGACGGATGCGCTCCTCACAATGGCAAGCCAGGGCGCCCTCGACGGCGTGCTGAACGCCCAGCAGTCGTTCTACAACTCCGACTACACCCGCACGATCCTGTTCCTCGGCGACGGTGCCTACTTCGGTGACCTCGCGACCGCGGCGCATCTCACCGGCGACCAGTTGGGCATGATGAACGAGACCGGGAACACCCCCGGTCAGTCCTGGCTGTGGCTCTTCTCGTTCTGGTACCAGATCGAGCCGTTCGCGTCAGCCCCCAACGCCGACCTGCTCGTCGTGCTCCTGATGCTCGTGCTGAGCGTGCTGTTGACGCTCGTGCCCTTCATCCCTGGCCTGCGGGACATCCCGCGGTGGATTCCGATCCACCGCCTGATCTGGCGGGATTATTACAAGAAGCGGGCAGCGGGCCGGAGTTGAGCGGAGTGCGCCAACACTAGGCTGGGGACGAGATCGATCGTCGCCGAGGTGTCTGCGCGGCCGGTCGCATCCGTGCCTCACCGAAAGGCTTTCTGTGTCCCGCTACGACCTCAGCCTGCCCGAGCTCCGCGACTACCGGCCGGTCGTCGCTGAGCCGGACGACTTCGACGAGTTCTGGGAGGACACCCTCGCGGACGCCCGCCGTTTTCCCGACGAACCGCACTTGACCCGGGTCGACTCCCCGCTCAGCCAGGTCGAGGTCTACGACATGACCTTCAACGGTTTCGCGGGACAGCCCGTGCGCGCCTGGTTCCTGGTGCCGGCGGGCACGACCGGCCCGCTGCCGGCCGTCGTCGAGTACAACGGCTACGGCGGAGGCCGCGGACTCCCGCACGAGAACCTCGCGTGGGTGACGGCCGGCTATGCCTACCTGTTCATGGACACGCGGGGCCAGGGCAGCGTCTGGGGCTCCGGCGGCGAGACACCCGACCCGAACGGCACCGGGCCGTCCGCCCCCGGGTTCGTGACCCGCGGGATCGAGCGGCCGCACGACTACTACTACCGCCGGGTCTTCACGGATGCCGCGCGCGCGATCGACGCCGTGCGCACGATCGACCGGGTCGACCCGACCCGCGTTGCGGTGTGCGGCGGCAGCCAGGGCGGCGGCATCGCGCTCGCGGCCGCTGGCCTCAGCGAGGGGCTCATCGGGGTCATGCCCGAGGTGCCGTTCCTCTGCCACTTCGAGCGGGCCGTCGAGATCACCGACGGGGACCCGTACCAGGAGATCGTGCGGTACCTCTCGGTGCACCGCGACCTCGTCGAGCAGACCTTCACGACTCTTTCCTACTTCGACGGCGTGAACTTCGCCAAGCGCGCGACCGCTCCCGCCCTCTTCTCCGTCGCCCTGATGGACCCGGTCTGCCCGCCGTCGACGGTCTTCGCCGCCCTCAACCACTACGCGGGCGAGGCGGACATCGAGGTCTACCCGTTCAACCAGCACGAGGGCGGATCCGGGCACCACTGGCTGCGGCAGGCCGCCTGGCTCGAGGAGCGCATCCTCTAAGCACGCGTCTGCTTGCCCTGTGGATAACTCGAGCGGGATGTCCCCAAGTGTTCTAACGTGACCGCATGCGGATCCGCGCGAGGTACCGACTGGCGACGACGACCCTGTGCGCCGCCGTGTCCGTAGCCGGTCTGATCGCCCTGTCCGGGTGCGCGTCGTCGCCGGCGCCGTTCGCGAGCCCGTCCGCGTCTCCGACAGCGGATGCGCCCGCTTTCGCCTCAGAGGCCGACGCCCTTGAGGCCGCGCGAAAGTCATTCACCGAGTACCAGGCGCTATCGACGCAGATCGGCCACGAGGGCGGGATGGCACCCGAGCGGATGTCCGCCGTCGCCACCGGAGGAGCGCTTGACGATGAGATTCAATCGTTTCACGGCCTAGCTGAAGGGGGGCTCCACGGTATTGGGGAACTGAAATTTGACTCCCTGAGATTGCAGAGCACTGACTTGGCATCCGGGAAAGTCACAACGTACCTTTGCCTGGATACGTCGCAAGCCGATCTGGTAGACGCGTCGGGGGCTAGTCGGGTCTCAACAGACGTAGCCCGTCGCTATCCCCTTGAAGTTCGTTTCACTCTCGCTAGTCAGAGTCGACGGCTGCTTGTAGAGGAGTCGGTCACATGGTCCGGCACGAACTATTGCTGATCTCCGTCCTATTGCCCGCACTATTGGGTTTTGCAGGATTCGCCACCGAGAGGGATCCGTGTGGGGGTTGGAAGAACCTCGCGAGCCAGTGCTCAAACCCACCACCTGTCACTGGGGTCGTGAACGGCGGGGGCG
>NZ_JASJVF010000336.1:0-2928 GCF_035019805.1 Cryobacterium sp. 10I1 | reverse complement strand
GCCGACGCCGGCCCCGTGCGGGCCTAGCCGCGGTCACTGGCCGTGGGCTGAGCCGCGGGCGCATGCGCTGGCCACGGGCGTTGATCTGCGCGCGTCGCGCGAGGGTGCCGACTCGCGGCATCCTCTTATCAAGTGCCCGGTAACATGAAAACGTGGCACAGGGAGCGCGGCCGGTCAGGCCCAAAATGCAGCGATTGAATCCTTCGGAGACCCTCGGGGCACCGGCGTCCGCCGGACAGCCGTCCGGAAAGCAGGCGGGTAAGCCAGCCGGGAAGGCAGCGGGCAAGCCCGCCAACTCCGGTCGATCCGGAAACCCGGCGAAGCGGAACGGCGCAGAGGCGCACGGCCGCTCCGGCCCGGCGACGGCCGGCGACTGGATCTCCGGCGCGCGCCTTCGCACCCTTCCCCTCGCGATCGCCCCGGTCGCCCTCGGCACCGGCGCGGCCATCGTCGCGAGCGACCCGGGCGTCTTCCACCCGGTCCGCGCCCTGCTCGCGCTCATCGTGGCACTCTGCCTGCAGATCGGCGTGAACTACGCGAACGACTACTCCGACGGCATCCGCGGCACCGACGCCTACCGCGTCGGCCCGGCCAGGCTGACCGGCGGAGGAGCGGCGAGGCCGCGGTCCGTGCTCACCGTCGCGCTCGCGTTCTTCGGGCTCGCCGCGTTCGCGGGTCTCGTGCTCGTGATCCTGAGCGGCCAGTGGTGGCTGCTGCTCGTCGGCGCCGCCGCGATCGTCGCAGCCTGGTTCTACACCGGCGGCAAGCGTCCCTACGGCTACTTCGGCCTCGGCGAGCTGTTCGTGTTCGTGTTCTTCGGACTCGTCGCAACCGCGGGCACGACCTTCGTGCAGGTCGGAACGGTGAACCTTGAGAGCTGGCTCGGCGGGGTCGCGATCGGGCTCATCGCCTGCGCCGTGCTGATGGTCAACAACCTGCGTGACATCGTCCCGGACAAGGCGTCCGGCAAGCGCACCCTCGCGGTGCTGATCGGCAACCTGCCCGGCCGCATCGTCTTCTGCGTGCTGCTGCTCGTGCCGTTCGCGATCGCGGCCTTCTTCGCGCTCTTCTACCCGCTCGCCTGGTTCGTGCTCTTCGTGCTCCTGCTCGCCCTTCCGGCGTGCCTGATCACCGTCACAGCGAAGACCGCGGCCGAGCTCATCCTGGCGCTCAAGCTCACGAGCTTCAGCGCGCTCCTGTACGGCCTGCTACTGGGCGCTGCCTTCGCGTTCTGACGCCGCTGACCCAGCGGTCGTGACGGGCGCAGCGGATGCCGCGGCCCGCGTCGTCGCCCGGCCGGCGGCATCCGCTGCCTCGGCAGAGGCGACCGCGGCAGAAGCAGCGGCGTCGGCGGCACGGTCGATCGCCGCGTCCTCCGACTCCGCGTCGGGATGTACGACCTCAGCGGTGGGGTGCCGGGCAGTGTACAGGTCGAGGGCGACCTGCTCCCTGGGCTTCCGCAGGAAGATGTACGACAGGCAGAGCCCGATCAGGGCCGCGACGATGGCGGAGACCCACCAGACGATCGAGAGCATCAGCAGTACCGCGAGGGGTACTGCGAACATGAGGATGCGGTAGACCGAGTAGCTCAGCCAGGACGGGACAGCTTTCATACTTTCAGCATAGATTGTGGTTCCGATCGTTAGATTTGCGGACCTCTGCGTACTCACCGATCTCTCGGGTGATATACGTAGAATGAGCGGATGGTAAAGGTGTGGCTTGTCGTAGGAATTGCGGTCATTCTCGTGACCGTCTATGCGCTCGTCGAGTGTGTCACCTTCGACCGCGGTCGGATCCGCGGATTGCCGCGCTGGGTCTGGGTCTTTGTGATCGTCCTGGTCCCCGTCGTCGGCGCCCTCCTCTGGCTGTTCATCGGCCGTGGCAGCAACCAGAGTTCCGCGCCCGGTCGCGGCCCATCGCGGCAGCTGGCCCCCGATGACGATCCCGATTTTCTGAAGAGCCTCGGCCGGGACCGGCTCCAGGAGGAGCGCATCCGCCAGATGGAGCAGGAGCTCGCCGACCTCGACAAGCCGGACGCGACCGACAAGCCAGACCGACCGGGCAAGGGCCAGAACTCCGGCCCCGGCAAGGGGCAGGCCGCCGGCAACGCCGGGCCATCGACGGGCCAGTCCACCGGCCCGGCGAAGGGTCCCGCCGCAGCCGAACCCAAGAAGACGACCGACCCTGGCGAGGGCGAACTGCCTGGCCGCCGGGATGCCTGACCCGATCCTGACCGACACCGCGGCCGTGGGTGAAGGCCTGCCCTTCACCAGTCCGGCGGCCACCGGCAGCCCCGCGACCGATTTCAGCGTCGCCCTCCTCGGCGCGTTCGTGAGCCTCGGCATCCGCGACATCGTCGTGAGCCCCGGTTCCCGCTCGCAGGCGCTCGCCCTGGTCGCCGCGGAACTCGAACGCCTCGGCCTGGTCCGCCTGCACGTGCGCATCGACGAACGCGGCGCCGGTTTCCTCGCGCTCGGCCTCGCGGTCGAGACCGGCGTGCCCGCCCTCGTGATCTGCACGTCCGGCACCGCCGTCGCCAACCTGCACCCCGCGGTGCTCGAGGCCCATCACTCCGGGGTGCCCCTCATCGTGCTGACGGCCGATCGCCCCGTCGAACTCCGCGGCATCCGCTCGAACCAGACGACCGTGCAGACCGGGCTCTTCGGCGTCGCGACCCGGCTCTGCCTCGACGTACCGGCCCCCGGTGCTGCTGCGATTGCTGCTGCCGGTGCCCCGGCCGGCCATGCCGGCGATGCCACCGAGTCCCGTGCCGACGGTGCGGGCCGTTCTTCCGACGCTGTCCGCGCTGCCGAACTCGCCGCCCGGTCGATGGATGCCGCCACCGGAGGCCGCTCGCTCGACCCCGGTCCCGTGCAGCTCAACCTCGCCTTCCGGGAGCCCCTCTCCGCCCCCGTGACCCTTGAGCGC
>NZ_JASJVF010000335.1:0-2931 GCF_035019805.1 Cryobacterium sp. 10I1 | reverse complement strand
CAGGCAGGTCTCCGGTGATGACGGCGCGGTGCGCAGCGGGGAACTCCGCAGCGGCCGCGGCCAGTCCCACGTCGATCGCGGCGTTGAGCGGGTCGACCGGGTCCCGAACCTCGGCGACGATGTGCGCGCCCAGGCGGGCGAGTCGCGCGCCGAGGACGGTGTCCCCGGTCACGACGAAGACGGCAAGGACCGGGGCGGCTGCGGCGAGGGCAGCAACGGTGTCGAGGGCGAACGCGTCGGCGAGCTCGGCACGGTCCGGGCCGGCGCCGCCGAGGCGTGTCTTCGCGCCAGGGTTTCCCTTGACCGGAACCACGACCACCCAGCTCACGGCAGGTCGGCTTCCGCGGCGGTGAGTCCGGCGGCCAGTCCGGCCGCGTAGCCCCTGGTGTAGCCGAGGGCCTCGGCCTCCGCGCTGCCGAGCCGGAACATGTCGGTCTCGCTCGGGCGCAGCAGAATAGCCGCCCCGCGATCGACAACACCCGATCCGGCGGTGACGGGGTCAGCGGCCGGGAGCGGCAGGACCAGCCGGCCGAGCCCCCGGATCACGGCGACCGGGTTGCCGCTCGCCTTGCCCTTGACGAGGTCGGCGGCGCCGGCGATCTCGTCGCCGACGGCGGGCGCGGTGACGTTGAGGAGTTTGCCGGCGGCATCCGTCGTGCCGCGCAGGTCGTCGAGCACGGCGACGCCGGCCGCGCCGATCGCGATGTCGGTCTGGCCCTCGCGCCAGGGGCGCCCAGCGGTGTCGGTGATGATGACACCGAGGCGGAGCCCGGTGCGTGCCCGCACCGCGGCGCAGAGGGCGCGGGCGGAGGCATCCGGATCGGCCGGAAGGAGCAGCACGAAGCCCTCGGGGGTGTTGCTCGCGTCGACGCCGGCCGCGGCCATCACGAGGCCCTGCCGGTTCTCGACGATGCGGGTCACGCCACCCGGGTACGCGCGGGTCGCGACGACACGCACGGTCTCCTCGGTGATCGCCTGCTCGCGGTCGGCCGCCGCGCGCAGGCGGCCCTCGGCCTTGGAGACGATCTTGCTCGTGACCGCGAGGATGTCGCCGTCACTCAGCAGGGTGCCCCCAGCGACTCCGGCGGCCGCGACTTCTGCAGCGGCGAGGATCAGCCCGGCGAGGTCGGCGCCCGCCGCGACCTCGGGAATCCCCTCGAGGGCGAAAACGCTCAGTTCGCCGCGCACCGGTCCCGCTTTCCGCTCATCCTTCGATCCTGTCACGTCCCGTAACCGCCCGGAGGTCCCGGCTCTTCCCGACTCGTCGCAGATCGAAGTTCCCACGTCACGTGAACGTCGATGTGCGACACCTCACGAGCCACCCTCGTTCGCGGGGCGAAATAAAGTTAGTTAAGCTTATGAAATTGAGCTGCGGTGTTCACGGAGATTCCGGTCGACCTCGGCCCGGAAGGACTCTCGAGCCATGCCCGAACCCCTCACCGCGACAACAGCACCACATCGACTCCTGATCCTGGGCCTCACGGCCTGCCCCACCGGCATCGCGCACACCTACATGGCTGCCGAGAAGCTATCGGCCGCGGCGGCCGAACTCGGCTATGACATGAAGGTCGAGACGCATGGCTCCGTCGGCGTCGAAGGCGCCTTCAGCCCGGCCGACATCGACCGTGCCGACGCCGTCGTGATCGCGGCAGACACCAGGATCGACCCGTCACGCTTCGCGGGCAAGCGGATCATCTCCGTCGGGGTGGCCGACGGCATCCACCGCCCTGCCGCTTTGATCCGGGAGGCCCTCGCCGCCGCGCCGTCAGCGGCCGCCGACGGACCCGACGGCTCGGCCGGGAATACCCCCGCCCCGACCACCGGCAGGTCAGACGTCGGCGGCACCCTGTACCGCGCCCTGATGAACGGCGTCTCCTACATGATCCCGTTCGTCGTGGTCGGCGGGCTGCTGATCGCCATCTCGCTCTCCCTCGGCGGCGAGGCGACCCCGAAGGGTCTCGTCATCCCGGAGGGCAGCTTCTGGTTGACGATCAACCAGATCGGCGTGCTCGGCTTCACCCTGATGGTGCCGATCCTCTCCGGGTTCATCGCCTACGCGATCGCCGACCGGCCCGGGCTCGCGCCGGGCATGATCTGCGGCTGGATCGCCACGACAGGGTCGTTCTACCACTCCGAGTCCGGCGCCGGCTTCATCGGCGGCATCGTCACCGGGTTCCTCGTCGGTTTCGTCGCCCTCGGCATCAAGAAAATCCCCGTGCACCGGTACATCAAGCCGATCATGCCGATCCTCGTGATCCCCGTGCTCACCACCGTGATCGTCGGCGGCGCCTTCGTGCTCGCCCTCGGCCAGCCGATCAGCTGGGTCTTCTCCACCATGAGCACGTTCCTCACCGGCCTGCAGGGCGGCAGCGCGATCGTGCTCGGCCTGATCCTCGGCGCCATGGTCGCCTTCGACATGGGCGGCCCGGTCAACAAGACCGCGTTCCTCTTCGGCAGCGCCCTGATCGCGACAGGGAACCCCGCCCCGATGGGCATGGTCGCCGCCGCGATCGCCGTCCCGCCGCTCGGGATGGGCCTGGCCACCCTGATCCGCGGCCGCTACTTCTCCAAGCCGGAGCGTGAGGCCGGGATCGCCGCCCTGTTCATGGGGTTCTTCGGCATCACAGAAGGCGCCATCCCGCTCGCCGCCGCCAAGCCGCTGCAGGTCATCCCCGCGAACATGCTCGGCGGAGCCGTCGCCGGCGGCATCGCAGCCCTCTTCGCGGTCACCGACTCCGTGCCGCACGGCGGACCGATCGTCGCCGTCTTCGGCGCCGTCTCCGGGGTGCCGATGTACTTCGCGGCCCTGCTCATCGGTGCCGTCGTCACCGCCCTCGTCTCCCTGCTGCTCCTCGGAATGTCCGCGCGCAGGGCCGAACGCCACACGCGGCAGGCCGCCGCGGAGACATCCGTCTCGACGGCACCACAGGC
>NZ_JASJVF010000334.1:0-2934 GCF_035019805.1 Cryobacterium sp. 10I1 | reverse complement strand
CTGGGCGTCGGTTTCCGCCGCGTCGATCGGGGGGACGACCCCGTGCATCCGCACCAGGATCACGTGCAGCGCGACGATGTCGGAACGAACCTGCCCGAACAAGGACGGCGGGTCCCACTTGTCGCGCGCCTCCGCGTCTTTGAGATAGGCGAGGCTCGACTGCATGAAGGTGATCTTGAGCGCCGTGGAAATGTTGACCTTGGCGCATCCGAGCGCGATGAGTTCGGCGAACTGGCCCGGGCTCAGGCCGCTCCCGCCGTGCAGGGCGATCGGGATCGGGTGCGCCGTGACGATGTCGCTCACCCGCCGGAAGTCGAGGACCGGTTCCCGGGTGTAGACGCCGTGGGCGTTGCCGATCGCGGGTGCGAAAACGTCGACGCCGGTCTCCTCGATGAAGCGCAGGGAGATCTCGAGGGACTGCCTCGCGGATGCCGTGTCCGAGCCGATGCCGTCCTCGACCCCGGTGATCGACTCGATCTCACCCTCGACGTGCGCACCGAAGGTGCGGGCCTCCGCGACGACCTCGACGGTCTGCCGCTGATTTTTCGCGACCGGGAGCCGGGACGCGTCGAAGAGCACCGAGTTCCAGCCGCGCTCGAGGCATTCGGTGATGACCGCCCGGTCGGGGCAGTGGTCGAGGTGCAGCACCACCGGCACGTCGATGCCGGCGGTCATCGATTCCCACATGCTGAAGAGCACACGCGACCCGATCGACTTCACGGTCTTGACCGAGGTCTGCACGATCACCGGTGACCGCGCCTCGACCGCCCCGGCCAGGACGGCCTCCATCGTGAGGTCGTTCACGATGTTGATCGCCGGCACGCCGTAGCGTTCCGCGAACGCGCGGTCGACGACCGATTTCAGGGTGGACACCGACATTCCAGGCCTCCTCGCCGGAGTGGGGCCGGTGTCCGGGCCCGGGTGTCACCGGGTCGCCGTCAGCCGGATGCCGACATCGTAGGCTGCAACCCCGGCCCCGACAATGGCCTCTGCTCTCAGGCCTCACGGCCGGAGGAGGTGGATCCTGTCCCTGGGTCAGCCGTCGCGGTGGACGCGGGCAGCGGCCGACGTGCCGCCGGCACCGGACTTTCCGCGGAAGAATCTGCGCGGCGGCGGGCTCGGGGCGACGGGGTGGTCCCAGACGCGCACGATCGACCACGCGACGGCGACGAGCGGCACCGCGAGCACCGCGCCGGCGATGCCGCCGAGCACGGTGCCCGCCGTGAGGGCTACGAGGATCACGAGTGGGTGCAGCTTGAGTGCGCCGGCCATCACGATCGGGTTCAGCAGGTCGCCTTCGAGCTGGTTGACCACGACGACGATGACCACGACGATGAGAGCGACGAGCGGCCCGTTGAAGACGAGGGCGACGAGCGCGGCGAGGATCCCGGCGATCGTCGCGCCGATCAAGGGGATGAACGCGGTGAGGAAGACGATCGCCGCGAGCGGCAGGGCGAGCGGCACCTGCAGGATGGCCAGGCTCGCGCCGATGACGACGCCGTCGAAGAGCGCGATGGTCGCGGTCCCGCGCACGTACTGTCCGAGGACCGTCGGTGCGGTCGTGCCGATGCGGCGGGCTCTCGCGAGGGCGGAGCCGCGCAACGGCGTCAGGAAGAAGGCCCAGATCGACGCGGCGTCCTTGAGGAAGAAGAACAGGATGACGACGACGAGGGCGGCTCCGGTGAGCACCTCGGCCGCGGCGGACACCCCGGCGAGTGCGCCGCTGCCGAACTCGGCACTCGTCACGAAGCCGATCACGGCGTTCCTGGCGGCCTCGAATTGGGTGGCATCGAGCGACAGCGGGCCGGTCGTCAGGTAGCCCTGCAACTGGTCGA
Organism: Cryobacterium sp. 10I1; assembly: GCF_035019805.1. Taxonomy (NCBI): domain Bacteria; kingdom Bacillati; phylum Actinomycetota; class Actinomycetes; order Micrococcales; family Microbacteriaceae; genus Cryobacterium; species Cryobacterium sp. 10I1. Next base: position 1,099 of record NZ_JASJVF010000334.1, on the reverse strand, counting down.
GGCCGTCGGAGGCCGCGGTGACGAGCTCGGACCACTGGTTGCGCACGGCGAAGACGATCAGGGTCACGATGCCCCCGAGCACGACGACCCCGCCGAGCAGGGTGAGCCAGGTCGCCAGCGTTCGTGGAACTCCACGGGCGCGCAGCCAGCGCACGAGTGGGCTGAGCGCCGCCGCCAGGATGAGTGCGACGAGCGTGGGGATCACGACGAGTTTGAGCTGCACGAGGGCGAACACCACGCCGATTCCCAGCACGATCACGACGATCAGCTGGGCGCTGCGGATGCTCAGCCACCCCAGCCGGTCGACGAGCAGCGACTTCAGGGTGCTGTCCCTGGCACCAGAGTGCTCGGACCCGGCGGACTCAGCCGGAGTCTGCCGTTGTGCCTGCTGAGGGGTTCGCTCGGGCTTCGCTCGCATGCGTCCCATGGTAGGCCGGGTCGGGCCGCCGTCCCCGAACCTCACCAATTCGACGGAGTTTTTGAGTTTCACACCTGTGGGAGGCACATTTTCGGGGTGTTCAGCCCACAATCTCCGTCGAATTCGTCAGGGCGAAACGCTCAAGGACCTCGCCGATTCGGCCTCTGCACCCGCCGCAGCCGGTTCCGGCGCGGGTGGCCGAGCCGATGCAGGCGACGTCGGTGTTTCCGGCCGCCGCTGACGCGGTGATCGCGCCGACCGTGACCCCGTTGCACCAGCAGACCGTCGCGTCGGGGGCGAAGGCGTCGCCGCCGCCCGCCGGGTCGACGTCGGGGCCGTCGTAGCGCAGCAGCAGCGAACGGTCGGCGGGCAGTTCGCTGCCGCGCTCGAAGAGCAGGGTGAGTTCGGCACCGGTGCGCGGCATCCCGACGCAGATGAAGCCGGTGAGGATGCCGCCGCGCGTGACCATCTTCACGTAGCGGCCGTGCTCGGGGTCTGACCACTGCGACACGCCCAGGCGCGGCGCGGTCGCGCCCGGTGCCGCCGCGCAGTCCCTGCCGTGAACGGGCTCGGCGGCCCCGTGGCCGTCGTCCGGGTGCGCAGGGTCGATGTCCCAGGGGTCAGCGCTCGTGTCGCCGGCGGCGACGACGTCGATGCCCTCCGCCTTGAGCATGACGACGC
>NZ_JASJVF010000333.1:0-2941 GCF_035019805.1 Cryobacterium sp. 10I1 | reverse complement strand
GTCTACGCCGAAGGCACGGTTGCCCGCTGCCGCGGCCGAGGACATGCAGAACCGGCCGTTGTAGTCGATCCGGGAAGAGCCGAGCGCGACCCGGGTGAACTTGCCCAGCTGGTAGGCCTTCTCGTTGGTCAGCCCGCCGCCGCCGAACACCCCGACCGAGTCGGCGCCGTGCCGCGCCCGGCTCCCGGCGAGCCGCTCGGCCACGAGGTCGAGCGCCTCCGCCCAGCTCGCCGGGGCGAAGCCGCCGTCCGGTTGCCGGAGCATCGGGGTCAGGATCCGTTCCGGGGATGTGAGCAGTTCCGCGGAGGTCCAGCCCTTCTTGCACAGGCCGCCCCGGTTGGTGGGGAACGCCCGGCCGGCGACGGTCAGACCGGGCCGCGCCGCGGTATCCGTGCCAGCACCGGCACCACCCGACTGCATGCCGATCTCGGCATACGTCGGTGTCAGGGTCATCGCGCACTGCAGCGCACAGTATGGGCAGTGCGTGTCGACGCCCGGGCGGGCGGCGGATGCGAGGGGTGCGGTCACGGGGTCTCCTGTTGCTGGTGGCGTCGGTGATGGCGCGGGAACGGGCGCGCGCTAGATGCGCTGCCCGGCCACGGAGGAGCCGCGGCGGAGGTAGAAGAACGCGGTGACGGCCATCATCACGAGGTAGGCGCCGATGAAACCGTAGATCGCGCCGGTGTAGCTGCCGGTCGCGATCTTCGAGTTGCCGAGGACCTGGGGAATGATGAATCCGCCGTATGCGCCGATCGCGGAGATGAGGCCGAGGGCTGCTGCGGTCTTCCGCTGGGTGCTCACGTCGCCCGAGTTGGTGTGGGCGTCGCTGACGCCGCTGCGGGCGGCGAAGACGCTCGGGATCATCCGGTACGTCGACCCGTTGCCGACACCGGTCGCGACGAAGATGAGCAGGAAGCTCGCGAGGAACAGCCAGAAGTTGCCGAGGGAGAGCACCGCGATCACGAGCAGCGCGCCGAGGGCCATCACGCCGAAGGCCGCGATCGTGACGCGGGCTCCGCCGAAACGGTCGGCGAGCTTGCCGCCGGCCGGGCGGGCGAGGGAACCGACGAGGGCGCCGAGGAAGGCGAGGGAGATCGACGCGGCCATGATGTGGAAGGTCGAGTATGCCGGGAACTGGTCGGCGATGAGCTTCGGGAAGACGCTCGCGAAGCCGATGAAGGAGCCGAAGGTGCCGATGTAGAGCAGGGCGAGGATCCAGAGGTGCGGTTCGCGGAGCGCGGCGAGCGAACCGGCGAAGTCGGCCTTGGCGCTCGACAGGTTGTCCATGTGCTTCCAGGCGCCCCACATCGCGACGAGGATGAACGGCACCCAGAACCAGCCGGCGAGCGAGAGGTTGAGTGTTCCGGCGGCACCGATGGTGATCACGATCGGGACGACGAGCTGGGCGACGGCGGCACCGAGGTTGCCTCCCGCCGCGTTGAGTCCGAGGGCCCAGCCCTTCTGGCTCTGCGGGTAGAAGTAGGTGATGTTGGACATCGAGCTTGCGAAGTTGCCGCCGCCGAGGCCGGCGAGAGCAGCCACGAAGAGCATCACCGGGAACGGGGTGGCCGGGTTGCCGACGCAGATCCCGAGGGCGATCGACGGGATCAGGAGCAGGCCGGCGGAGATGATGGTCCAGTTGCGGCCGCCGAAGCGGGCCACCATGAACGTGTATGGGAAGCGGAGCGTCGCACCGACGAGGCTCGGCATCGAGATGAGCCAGAAGATCTGGCCGGTGTCGAAGGTGAAGCCGGCCTTGGGCAGCTGCACGACGACGATGCTCCAGAGCTGCCAGATCACGAAGCCGAGGAATTCGGCGAAGATCGACCACTTCAGGTTGCGGGAGGCGATGGCCTTGCCGCCGTCGTTCCACTGGGTGGTGTCTTCGGCGTTCCAGTTGTCGATCCATCGGCCGGGGCGGTGGACGAGGCTCGGGCCGGTGCGGAGACCGGTTGTGGGGGTATCGACTGCAGTCATGGTGTTCTCCTCGGGAGGGGTGTGCAGGGGACGGACAGGGGAAGATCGGGGAAAGAGTCAGGGGAAACGTCGGGGGAAACGTCAGGCGGCTTCGGAGAGGTGCACATGCACCTCGCCGTCCTCGACCCTGACCGGATAGGTGCGCAGCGAGTACTCGGCGGTGGTGAAGCATTCGCCGGTCTCGAGGTCGTAGACCTGCTTGTGCAGGGGCGAGGCGATGGTGAACCGGTCACCGCGCGAGCCGACGATGCCGCGGCTCATCACGAACGACCCGGTTGCGGGGTCACGGTTGTCGACGGCGTAGAGGCCGCCGTTCGGAAGCAGCAGGATGGCGAGCTGCTCATCGCCGACGAGGGCGGCTTCGCCCCAGAGCGGCTCGAGTTCGTCGAGGGAACAGACGCGGATCCAGGTGCCGGGGTGGTTCACGAGTGATCCCGCTTTCTGTGAGGTATGCCTGCCGGGTGGGCGATTCCCTCACGCTAAATCGGCCACGTTTCGCGGGTCCGCGCCGGACGCGTCGAATGCGTAAAGAAGTCCTCACCCTCCCCGGGCGGGCCGGTGAGGTCCCGGTCACACCTTGTTACATGGGCGCAACCGAGGGGAAACGCGGCCCTTTTAGGCTGGCAGCACCACCTACGGAAGGCTCCGCCATGGACAACGTCACGTTCGACGCCGCTCAGGCTCACTCAGGGCCGTCCGGCGCCCCCCGACGCGTCCTCGTCATCGGCGGCGGCCCCGCCGCACACCGGTTCACCGAGGCCATGCAGGCCAGGTCCACCCCGGGTCATGGCCGCGAACTCCTCGTCCTCGGCGATGAGGACCACCTGCCGTACGACCGGGTCGCCCTGTCCCGCCGCCTCGTCGACTCCGAGGACCTCACCCTCGGCGACCGGGCACTCTGGGAGACCCCCGGCGTCACCTACCGTGGCGGCAGCCGGGTAGACAGCGTCGACACCGCCGGCCG
>NZ_JASJVF010000332.1:0-2971 GCF_035019805.1 Cryobacterium sp. 10I1 | reverse complement strand
CTGCCGCACCTTCGGCAGAGCCGCGCGGGTGACGCTCACGACACCGAAGAAATTGACCTCCATGACCGCGCGCACGACGTCGAGGCCCTCGTTCTCGATGGTGCCGACGTGGCCGGCCCCTGCGTTGTTCACCAGGGCGTCGATCCGGCCGTACCGGTCGAGCATGTGCGCGATGACCTCGGTGATCGACGCGGGCTCCGTCACGTCGAGGCGGCGGATGTCGAGGTTCACGCCCGCCGTTTCGCCCGCGCTGCGGAGGGCGCGGGCTCCCTCGAGGGTGCGCATGGTCGCGACGACGGTGTGTCCTGCGCGGGCGGCCGCGACCGCGGCCTGGAGCCCGATGCCCGAGGAGGTCCCGGTGACCAGGACGGTGCCGGGGACGGCCGGGCCGCTCATCAGTACCGTTCGGGTTCTGGTCCGAGCTGGAATCGGCGGCCGCTCACCGTCTCGGGAATGATCTCCACGTAGATGTACTTGAGCGTCGGGATGAGCGGGCGCAACGGCAGCTGGTCGGCGGCATCGATGTCGGTCTGCTGTTCCAGCACCCGTGCGTGGCCCCTCGCGACGACGCTCCAGGCCTCGTCGCGTCCGATTCCGTCCGTCTCGAAGGCGACCTTGTTGTTGACGGTGAGTTCGAGGAGCTTAGTTCCCTCCGCGGTGCGGAAGACCAGACGCCGGTCGGCGGCGACGAAGTTGACCGGGTAGATGTCCGGTTCGCCCGCGATGCTGAGGGCGAGGCGACCGAAGCTCGAGGAGATCAGGAGGTCCCAGCATTCCTCATCGTCGAGGACATGCACCGGATACAGGTCGTTGGTTTCCATGGTTCATATTCCCACGCAACCGGGTGCTCCGCCACCACCCTCCGCTGTCGACGTGAACTCACGGCAGACCCGAATGTCCCGGTCGGGCCGCACCGCCTCGAAACCGGGCCGACGCGACCCCCCGCGCGCAGCCGGTGCAGGGCCGTCCGGGCCTCAGTCGCGGTCGTGCGTGGTGCGCACCCGGTCGACGAGCTGCCGCCACGGGCCGGAGAGGTCCGGTTCCGCGAGCACGACTTCGTGGGGGGCGCACCGGATGCGGTACACGTAGCGGTCCGGTTCCGGCGCCCTCTCGACGACGTCGTCCCAGGGCAGGGACGCGAGAAAATCGGTCCACGCCGCCGCGTCGGCCTGCTCGTCGACCTGGACCTCCCAGGTGACCCGCACTCCGGCGATGCCACCGCTTCGCGAAACGATGACCTTCATGCCCGCGATGTTACTCCGCCGAGTCCCTTCCCGAGCCCGACACCACTCCAGCCGGCCACGACAGCGCTGTGCTCGCGGGAGCCGGGGCCGAATCGCCTGGTCGCGGCCGTCACGGTTGCGCGGGCGAACCCGGAGAAGTCGACGCGGGGCCGCAGCGTTCCGCTCGTGAGCGTGTCGTACCAGATCCGGCCGGCGCCCTCCCACGCGTTTCCGCCCAGCTCGGCGGCCACGAGGTAGAACGCCCGGTTCGGGATACCCGAGTTCAGGTGCACGCCTCCGTTGTCGTCCACGGAATCGACGTAGCCGCTCATGTCCGACGGTTGCGGGTCCATACCGAGCACGTCGTCGTTGTACGCCGTTCCCGGCGCCTTGAGCGAGCGCAGCGCCGCGCCCTGGACCTGGTCGGTGAAGAGGCCGGCACCGATCAGCCAGCTCGCCTCTGCGACGGACTGCCCGAGGGCGAACTGCTCGACGAGCGACCCGAACACGTCGGACACGGATTCGTTGAGGGCCCCCGACTGTCCCTCATAGGCGAGGTTGGCGCTGAACTGGGTGACCCCGTGGGTGAGCTCGTGGCCGATCACCGTCAGTGACGCCGTGAACCGGTTGAACACCTCGCCGTCGCCGTCGCCGAAGACCATCCGCTCGCCGTCCCAGAAGGCGTTGTCGTAGTTGCGGCCGTAGTGCACACTCGCCTCGAGGGGCAGTCCATGGCCGTCGATCGAGTCGTGCCCGAACCCGGTCCAGAACAGGGCATGGGTGTGGCCGAGGCCGTCCCAGGCCTCGTTCACCGCGACATCACCGACGGGGGCCTGGACCTTCGACCGCACCAGGCGACCGGGCAGGCGTTCGAGGCCGCCGGCATCCGAAACGGCCCTGTCGAGCTCACCGGGAGTGGCTGCCCCGCCGCGGGCGGCCGGGTGCACGGTCGGCGGATGCGTCGTGCTCCGTCGCTCGCGCAGCGGCGCGTCCCGCAGGAGCGAGTGCCTCGCCGCGTCAGCGGCGGCCGCGTACCGCGGGTCGTCGAGTCTCGCGAGCCGAACCAGGAGGTACGGCGGAACGATGGCGCATCGGATCCCATGCTCTCTGCTGCTCATGGCTCGAGTGTGTCACTGAGCGCAGACAAACGCACGGGTTCCGCGCCCCCGGCTGTGGAGAACACCGGGTCCGGGGGCCGAACAGAACACGCTCCTAGACTGTGACCATGCGCTACGGAATCGTCATCCTCCCCCAGGACCCCTGGCCGGAAGCCTCCCGCAAGTGGCGGGGCGCCGAACGTCTCGGCTTCGACCACGGCTGGACCTACGATCACCTGTCCTGGCGCAGCCTCGCCGACGAACCGTGGCACGCCACGATCCCGACGCTGACCGCTGCCGCACTCGTGACGCGTGACCTGCGGCTCGGGACCTTCGTCTCGAACCCGAACTTCCGGCATCCGGTGCCCTTCGCCAAGGAACTCGCGACACTCGATGAGCTGTCCGGCGGGCGGTTCCTGCTCGGCGTCGGATCGGGCGGCACCGGCTTCGACGCCACCGTGCTCGGCCAGCGGGCATACACCGGGCCGGAGCGGCACGCGCGGTTCACCGAATTCGTCACCCTGCTCGACCTGCTGCTCCGCGGGGAACCGGAGGGCAGCACGGCCGGCATCGACTTCACCGGCGACTGGTACACCGCCGTCGGCGCACGCATGGTCGGCGCGCCGACCCAGGCGCCCCGGCTCCCGTTCG
>NZ_JASJVF010000331.1:0-3002 GCF_035019805.1 Cryobacterium sp. 10I1 | reverse complement strand
GAGCGGCCTTCCTCGCCTTCTTCGACAGCACGATGCAGCGCGGCGTTGACGTCGTGATGGAGGCCGCCCACCTCTCCGAGTCGATGGCGGGCGCCGACATCGTGTTCACGGGGGAGGGCAGCATCGACGCCCAGACCCTCGGCGGGAAGACCCCGCTCGGCGTCGCGGAAACCGCGGCCAGGCACGGCGTGCCCGTGATCGCCTTCGCCGGCCGGGTCGGGGAGGGTGCCGAGGCGCTCTACGGGCACGGGTTCGCCAGGTCGGCGGCCGTGAAGCGATAGACGAGCGGATGCCCGGTCGGAAGATTGAGCCGGTGGATCGCGTGGTCGTCGAGGCCGTCCAGCAGCGCGCAGTAGGCCCGGAGCGAGTTCCCGTGGGCGACGACGAGCACGGTCTGGCCGAGGCGGAGGCGCGGAACCACCTGTTCGGCGTGGAACCGGCCGACCCTCGCCATGACATGGCTGAGCGCCTCGGTGCGGGTGAGCGCTTCGGCAGGGAGCCCGCGGAACAGGGGCGATTCGCGCGCGGCCGCGAAAGCCTCGTCGTCGAGGGGGGCGGAGCGGTGTTGACCGACCTGCGCCAGGCCAGGAACTGGGCCTCGCCGAATTCCGCCCGCACGTCGGCCTTCGAGCGACCGGTCAGGGCTCCGTAGTTGCGCTCGTTGAGCCGCCAGTCGGCCTGCGGGGCCGCTGGGTGTTGTCGCAGCTCCTCGACCAGGATGTCGGCCGTTCGCCGGGCCCGCTGCAGGGCTGAGGTGAACACGGCGTCGGGGTGGAGGCCCGCCGAGGCTACCAGCCTGGCGGCGGACCGGGCCTCTGCCGCCCCCAGATCGGACAGCGGCGCGTCGAGGATCCCGGTGAACAGGCCGGAGGCATTCGCCGTGCTCTCGCCGTGCCGCAGGAGCACGAGAGTGCCGGGAGTGCGGGTGCTCACTGGCCTGTCCTCTCGGCGTTCCGACCGGGACGCTCCTGTCAGGCTATCGCCCGGCCGTGCCCGGCGCGGTCGTGCTGGGCACGGCCGTTCCGGGGCGGACGGCTCAGAAGTCGAAGCCGCCGCCGAAGTCCCCGCCGCCGAAGTCGCCCCCGCCGAAGTCACCGCCGGTGTCGGACCCCGTGTCCGCTCCGGCATCCGTGCTCGTGTCGCTCGCGGAGTCCCCGCCGGAATCGGTCCCTGAATCGCTCGCTGCGGCATCCGTCGCCCCCGGGTCCGGCAGGAACGCGCTCACGAGCGCGGACCCGATCACGTAACCGGCGACCGTGCCGAGGATGGTGCTGCCGACCATGCCGCCGAACCCCAGGCCGCCCTGGCCCTGGCGGCCGAGGGTGCGTTCGAGGGTGCCGGGCTCGCGGAGCTCTGCACGGGTGGCGGCCTTCGCGAGCGTCGCTGGCGCGGCGTCGGCCGGGCGTTCGCTCGGCGTGGCGTTCTCGGTGAGGCGCTGGAAGAGCAGGTCGCGCTGCTGGTCGGTGAGCTTGGCGAAGGCCTCGGTGTGCACTTGCTCGATGGTCTCCGGCGGCGCCGTGCGCAACAGGTACTGGTAGCGCTCGACGGCGATCTCGTCGTCGGTGCGCTGCGGGACGGCGCCACGCGTGGTGGGCGCGGTGCGGGCCTGTGCCGTGCTGCCCTGTTCGTCGCGGCCGAAGAGGCGGTCGAGGAATCCCATGGTGTGCTCCTGGTCAGTCGTCTTGTGAGTCGTCGATCGGTTGCGTCCACGATGCCAGCCGGGGCTGGGTATGCACTGGGCTTCCGGGGCGCTCCCCAGGATGGCGGCTCCCGGACCGGCGGCGATGATGAATGATGGAGGCATGACTCGAACCGTTTCCGGAGCCCGCGTGCTGATCACCGGCGCTGCCAGCGGCATGGGCCGCCTCTACGCCGAGCGGGCCGTCGCAGAGGGGGCGCGGGCGGTGATCCTGTGGGATCGGGACGCCGCCGCTCTCACCAGGACGGCCGCTCGCCTCTCCGAGGGGGCCACCGGCTCGACCGCGGTGTTTCCGTACGTCGTCGACATCGGAGACCTGGGTGCGATCGCGCAGACAGCCCAACGCGTGCGCACGGAAATCGGAAATCCGGACATCGTGATCAACAACGCCGGGATCGTGCGCGGCGCCTTCTTCTGGGAACACGACAACGGCGACGACACTCGCCCCACCATGCAGATCAACGCCCTCGCCCCGATGTACATCGCCCGCGAGTTCCTGCCGGGGATGATGAGCACCAACGGCCGGGAATCGCGGATCGTGAACATCGCCTCGGCGGCCGGCCTGCTCTCCAACCCGAGGATGAGCGTGTACGCGGCCTCGAAGGCCGCCCTGATCGGCTGGAGCGATTCCCTGCGGCTCGAGCTCGTGCAGCAGGGTTTCAGCCGGGTCAAGGTCACCACGGTGTCGCCGAGCTATATCTCGACCGGCATGTTCGACGGCGCGCGCGGGCCGCTCCTGACTCCCATACTCACACCGGAATACGTCGTCGACCGGGTCTGGCGGGCCATGCTCGCCGGGACTCCGCAGGTGACCATGCCGTGGACGGTCGGTCTGTCGAAAGTGCTGCGGGGCATCCTGCCGCTGCCGGTCTGGGATCTCGTGGCCGGCCGCGTCTTCGGCGTCTACAACACCATGGACGACTTCGTCGGGCGTCGCTGACCGTCCGGGCGGGTCAGGGCAGCAGGACGATCTTGCCGCGCGGATGCCCGTGCTCGCTGAGCTCTTGGGCTGCGGCCGCCTCGGCGAGCGGGAAGACCGCTGCGATCTCGACATCGAACCGGCCGGCGGCCGCCAGCTCGGTTGCAAGTCGCAGGCCCGCCGCCCTGAGCTCGACCTGCTCCGGGGTGAGCGGAACCGGGCTGCCGCCTGACCAGGCCTGGATGCCGAGCTCCGCCGCCTTCCGGCCGACCACGATCGTGCCGATCCTGCTGCGGTCGGCGACGAGCGCGAAGGAAGCCTTGAGGGCCTCGTCGGTGCCCGCGGCATCCAGGACGACGTCGACGCCCCGGGGAGCCACCGAAC
>NZ_JASJVF010000330.1:0-3004 GCF_035019805.1 Cryobacterium sp. 10I1 | reverse complement strand
CGGTTGGGGCATCCGCTAGCGGATGCCCCGGGGAACTAGCTCTTCGGCCAGCTCGCCTCAATGGTGTCCGTGACCTTCTGGCTGCTGTCGCCGCTCAGCCAGGACACGATGCCCTTCCAGAACGAGTCGGTGCCGACGGCACCGGGCATCAGGTCGGAACCGTCGAAACGGAACACCGTCTTCGGGTCCTGCAGGATGGTGATGCTCTGCTTGAGCAGGTCGCTCGAGGCGTTCGCGGGGTCGAGGCCGGTGTTGGCGCTGATCACGCCGCCCTCCTTGACCCGGTTGTTCGCCCAGGTGTCACTGGACAGGTAGGTGAGCGTCGCGGTGATCGCGTCGCTCGTCTTGAAGGCTCCGACGAGCTCGCCGCCACCGGTGACCGCCTGGTCGCCGCCGGCCTTGACCGGGGGAAGCAGGAACGCGTAGACATCGCCCGTGGGGGAAACCGTCACCGCGGAGCCGTCCGCCTTCTTCCAGAAGCCCTCGTAGAACGAGGCCTGGTGGTGCAGGGAGCACTTACCGTCGAGGATCGGGAGGCCCGCGTCGCCGAACTGCGTGGAGATGATCGACGAGACATCGCCGAGACCACCGTTGACGTCGTCCGGGTTCTTGAGGATCGCACCGACGGAGTCGAACGCCTTCACGATGGCGGGGTCGTTGAACGGGATCTTGTGCGTGACCCACTTGTCGTAGGTGTCCGCGCCGGCCTGGCGAAGCACGTAGTCCTCGACCCAGTCGGTTCCCGGCCAGCCGGTTGCGTCACCTGATCCGACACCGGCACACCACGGCTTGTGGTCGCCGTCGGCCGCGATCTTCGCGGTGAGTGCGGTCAGTTCATCGAGGGTCTTCGGGATTTCGTAGCCCTTGGCCTTGAATTCCGCAGGCGAGTACCAGACGTAGCCCTTGACGCTCGCCATCAGCGGGGCGGCGTAGAAGGTGCCGTCAGCTGCGGTGCCGTAGCCCTTCCAGTCCTTCGACCACCACTTGTCGACGTTCGCCTCGACGGCGGCCGGCGCCTTCTTGAGGAAGCCGGCAGCAGCGAGCTTGTTGAAGAGGCCCGGCTGCGGGATGATGCCGATGTCGGGAGCGTTGCCACCCTCGGCGAGCACCGCGATCTGGGCTTCGAATTCCTTCGTGCCCTGGTAGGTGACCTTGATGCCCGTGCAGGACTGGAAGTCGGCCCAGGAATTGACGAGGCGATCGGCCTCGACGTCCTGGATGGTGCCACCGATCTTGACCTCGGGGCTGTCCTTGAACGTCCCGTAGGACGCGTAGTCGGCACAGTTGGACGACGACGAACTGGATGCGGCGATGTCGCCTGTGCATCCGGTCAGGGCGAGTCCGACCACGGCCGCGGTGGCCAGCGGCAGGTAGAGCCGGCGGTGCTGCTTCACGCTCATGCGTTTCTCCTCATTGAGTGATGCGGGTACGCGAGCTATGCGGTTCACGTACCGAAATGTGATGCGGGACTGTGTTGCGGGAATGTACTGCGGGAATCAAGAACTGCAATACGGGATCGTGCCGGGTATCCGATTCCCCTGCCTTCGTAAGTAAGGAACCGGTTCCACATCACAAACTACGGGAGGTCAGCGGGATTGGCAAGACAATCTTTGTCACGAAATCGCAAAGATTCCGGCGATGATCGCGCGACCACGCACACGCGGGCATTAAAAGTGTCACAGTTCAGCCTTTTCTGCTGGAACCGGTTCCAGTAACAGCGAAAGGAGCGCTACTCTTTCGTTACCGATCCAAAGGAGGACGAGTCGTGAGCGCAATCGCCGACGTGGCACGCCTCGCAGGCGTTGCAAAAGCGACGGCATCCCGCGCACTCAGCGGTCGCGGTTACGTTTCGGAGGCGACGCGGCTCCGGGTCGTCGCGGCCGCGAGGGAGATCGGCTACGTCGCCTCGCCGAACGCCGCGAGCCTCGTGACCGGGCGCACGAAGAACGTCGGCGTGATCATCCCGTTCATCAGCCGGTGGTTCTTCTCCGAGGTGCTCGAGAGCCTGGAACAGGCCCTGCTCGCAGAGGGCTACGACATGACGCTCTACAACCTCCCGGCAGCGTCCGCCGAACGCGACAGCGTCTTCGAGTACTTCCTCGCTCGCAAGCGGTTCGACGGGGTCATCTCTGTCGGCGTCGCCTTGAGCGAGGCGGAGGTCGATCGACTTCACCGCCTCGGGAGGCCGTTGATCGGCATCGGCGGGCCGATCAGGGACGTGCACACGATCGCGATCGACGATGTCGCGACAGCGCGGCTCGCGACCGAACACCTGCTCGGCCTCGGCCACGTCGACGTCGTGCACGTCGGCGGAGATCCGATCGACGAGATGGACTTCCGGGTGCACAGCCAGCGCCTGAGTGGCTTCTACTCCGCCATGCGCGACGCAGGCCGCTCGACGGACCGATGCTTCTACCCCTGCGAATTCAGCATGCCCGGCGGCTACGAGGTGGGGTTGTCCGTGCTCGGCGACCCGCGTACCCGTCCGACCGCGATCTTCGCCGCGAGCGACGAAATCGCCATCGGCGTCATCGTCGCGGCGCGGGAACTCGGCATCCAGGTGCCGGCCGAGCTGTCCGTGATCGGCATCGACGGGCATCCGTACGCGGACATGTTCCGCCTCACGACCCTGGAGCAGCATCCACGCAGGCAGGGACGCCTCGCCGTGAGCGCGCTCCTGACCGAACTCGCGCGCCCGACGGACGCGGACGCGAGGCTCGAGGAAGACGGATACCTCACGGTGCTGCCGACGAACCTCGTGATCCGGTCGAGCACGAGCGGCCCGCACCGGCCACGCAGTTAGCTGTCTCCGGCGCCGATCGCCTCTGCCTCTTCGAGCTCGTCCTCCATCGCACCGTCAGCACGGGCGAGGTGGCGGTGGCCGAGCACGAGAATCGCGACGGCCACGAGGACGGATGCCGCCCCGGCGTAGAACGGGACCGCCGGCCCGAAGAACTCCGCGAGCAGGGTTGCGGCAGGCGGCGCGATCGCCCCGCCGAGGAAC
>NZ_JASJVF010000329.1:0-3028 GCF_035019805.1 Cryobacterium sp. 10I1 | reverse complement strand
GGCGCGGGCGCACCGGCTCGCCGCGACGGTCCTGGCCCGGGATCGGGCGGGACCGGCGGCCGTAGATGAGTTCGGAGGAGTCGAGCAGCCAGGGCACGAGCGCGATCGTGACACCGTGCACGAGCATCAGCTTCTGGCGGAGGCGACGGGCCTTGTGGTTGTGCAGCAGGTTCTCCCACCAGTGCCCGACGATGTAGATCGGGGTGTAGATGGTGACGACCTCGGAGCCGTGCGCGGCGCGGCGCTCCTTGATATAGCTGATCAACGGCCAGCTGATGTCCCGGTACGGAGACTCGACGATGCGCAGCGGCACCTGGATGTTCTGCCGGACCCAGTCGCGCTGCAACTGTTTGGTCTCTTCTTCGTCGATCGAGATGTGCACGGCCTCGATGCCCTCGTGCCGGGCGGCGATCGCGTAGTCGAGTGCCTTGAGCACGGGCTTCTGCATCTTGCCGACGAGCACGATCGCGTGGTCACCGGTGGAGCCGAAGGTCGTGTCAGGGTCGACTTCGATCTCCTTGGCGACGTCCCGGTAGTAGCGGTTCACGCCGAGCATCAGGGTGAACAGAACCGGCATCATCACGAAGACGAGCCAGGCGCCGTGGGTGAACTTGGTGATCGTCACGACGATGAGCACCACGCCGGTCAGGGCGGCGCCGAAGCCGTTGATCGAGAGGCTCGTGATGATCGAGGCCCGGTTCGGCGGGTTCGTCTTGAGCAGGGTGAGCCAGTGCTTGACCATGCCGGTCTGGCCGAGGGTGAAGGATACGAAGACGCCGATGATGTACAGCTGGATCAGCACCGTCAGGTTGGCCTGGAAGACGACCAGGATCAGGCAGGCGAAGAGGGCGAGGAGTACGACGCCGTTCGAGTAGATCAGCCGGTCGCCACGGGTGCTGAGCGACTTCGGTGCGTAGGAGTCCTTCGCGAGCACCGAGCCGAGCAGCGGGAAGCCGTTGAACGCCGTGTTCGCGGCGAGCAGCAGCACGGCGGCGGTCGCGGCCTGCAGCACGAAGAACATGATCGAGTTGTTCCCGAAGGTCGCCGCGGCGATCTGGGCGATCAGGCTTCGCTGCGGCGACGTGGCGCACTCGGCCCAGCCGATCAGGTCGCAGGGGTTCTCCGCGTAGTGCACCTTCGCGATCAGCGCGAGGGTCGTGAGGCCGATGAACATCACGATCGCGATGCCGCCCATCAGCACGAGGGTGCGCTGGGCGTTCTTGACCTTCGGGTGTTTGAAGGCCGGAACACCGTTGGCGATCGCTTCGACGCCGGTCAGGGCGGAGCATCCGCTCGCGAAGGAGCGCAACAGCAGCAGGATGAACGCCGACTGGGCAAGGTTTTCGGCGTGCACGCCGTAGCTCGCGGACTCCGCGACGGGCGCATCACCGAAGATGACCCGCACGAGGCCGACGACGACCATCAGGATCACGCTCGCGATGAACAGGTAGGTCGGGAAGGCGAAGGCCTTGCTCGACTCGCGCACGCCGCGCAGGTTGACGGCGGCGAGCATCACGACGAAGAAGACGGCGAGTTCGACCCGGAAGTTCACGAGTTGCGGCACGGCCGAGATGATGTTGTCCACGCCGCTCGCGACCGAGACGACGACGGTCATCACGTAGTCGACGAGCAGGGCGGATGCGACGAGCAGGCCTGCGCGTTCGCCGAGGTTCTTGGAGGCGACCTCGTAGTCCCCGCCACCGGAGGGGTACGCCTTGATCAGCTGCCGGTAGGACGCGACGACGACGACCAGCAGGAGCACGACGCAGGCCGCGACCCAGGGCGCGAAGCTCAGGAAGGCGAGCCCGCCGAGGGTCAGGATCATCAGGAGTTCCTGCGGGGCGTACGCGACGCTCGACAGCGGGTCGCTCGCGAAGATCGGCAGGGCGAGGTGCTTGGGCAGCAGCTGACCCTCGAGATGCTCGGTCGAGAGTGGTTCGCCGATGATCCACCGCTTCGCGGAGCGAGTTTCTGGCGCTTGGGAGCCGTCTGGTGTCACGAGGGATGACACTACTCCGTTGGATACGACTGTCAAACTTCCGGGAATAAGCCGAGCCGCCCGCGAGTTGGGTTACCCCCGCTTCCCGCACCCCGCGCATCCCCACCTTCCGCGAAAGCGGGTGAATCGTCGGTATGCCGCAGCGAAAGCGACGATTCACCCGCTTTCGCGGGTCAGGGGGACTGTGCCGCGTCGATCACCCGCCAGAGCGAGGTTCGCAGCGCGGTGAGCTCATCCAGGCTCATGCCGAGCTTGTCGATGATGCGCGGCGGGATCGTGAGGGCGTCCTCGCGGAGTGCTCGACCGGCATCCGTCAGCGTGATGTCGAGCACACGTACGTCGTGCGCATTGCGACTGCGGCCGACGAGGCCGGCGGTCTCGAGGCGCTTCAGCAGCGGGGAGAGGGTCGCGGGTTCGAGGCGCAGCTCGGCGCTGAGGTCAGAGACCGAACGCGGGCTGCGTTCCCAGAGGGCGAGCAGCACGAGGTACTGCGGATGCGTGAGGCCGTACGGCTCGAGGATCGGCCGGTACACCGAGATCACACTGCGGGACGCGATCGCGAGGGCGAAGCAGACCTGGTCCTCGAGGCGGAGCAGGTCGGGCGCGGACGCGGGCACTGTCGCGGAACCGGTCGTGCCCGGGGAATCGTCTGTCATCGGTTGGTCCCGCGCCTCTGCTGTTCCCCGTCGCGACCGTCTCGACGGAATTGATTAGTGCACTAATCGTAATTGATTAGTACACTAACCATTATGACACGCGCATCGAGACGAGGAACCGGCGAACCGGGCGATTCTGACGACAGGCCGTCGGGCGAACACGGCCTCGCGGGCGCCGTGTCCTGGCTGAATCGCACGCTGCTGCCCTGGATCGGGCCGCCGCCGCTCGGCCCGTATACGACGGAGACGACCGAGCAGAAGCAGGCGGAGCGCGCCGAGGCGACCTGCCCGATCTGCGGCGAGCTGATGAGCCGGCACGAGATCGACCGCTCGGGCGAACGCACCCAGATCCACCACCCCGCCCCCGCAGCCC
>NZ_JASJVF010000328.1:0-3053 GCF_035019805.1 Cryobacterium sp. 10I1 | reverse complement strand
AATAGGGGATCTTGACGCCGTTCACTTCGTGATAGTTCTCGTGGCCGGGGCCCGCGTAGAGGATCGAGTCGCCCTCGGCGACCTCGCCACCTTCGTCGTGGCCCGCGTCCGCGCGGAGGGTCGGCTCCGGGTGATCGGCGTGACCGGGTCCAACGGAAAGACGACCACCAAGAACCTGCTGCGCGCCATCCTCGAACGCGTCGGCCCGACCGTCGCCGCCCGCGCCTCCTTCAACAACGAGGTGGGCGCGCCGATCACGATGCTCGCCGTCGACTTCGACACCCGGTTCCTCGTCGCCGAAATGGGCGCGAGCGGCATCGGCGAGATCGCCAGGCTGATCCGGATGGTCCGTCCGGACGTGGGGATCGTCCTCAAGGTCGGCCTCGCCCACGCCGGCGAATTCGGCGGAATCGAAGCGACCCTGGCCGCCAAGACCGAAATGGTCACCGACCTCCTCGCAACGGATGTCGCCGTGCTGAACGCCGACGACCCCCGCGTCGCCGGAATGCGGGCACACACCCGCGCCAGGGTGGTCTGGTTCGGCCAGGACGCCACCGGCACCTCGCGCGCACCGGACGGAACGGACTTCTCCGGCGTGCACGCGACCGGGATCGAGGTCTCGAGCAGCGGAACGACGTTCACCCTGCACCTCGCGGGCGGCGACACCCGCCCGGTGACCTTCCAGGTACTCGGAGAGCACCACGTGATGAACGCCCTCGCCGCTGCGGCCACCGCAGAGGTGCTCGGGATCGGCATCGACGACATCGTCGCGGCACTCGAATCCGTCGTCACGGCCGAACGCTGGCGGATGCAGGTGCTCGGCGGGCGTGACGGGGTCACGGTCATCAACGATGCGTACAACGCGAGCCCCGATTCGATGACGGCGGCCCTCAAGACCCTCGCCCAGATCCGGCGGCCGGGAGAACGCACCGTCGCCGTCCTCGGCGAAATGAGCGAACTCGGCGAATTCTCCGGGGACGAGCACGACCGCATCGGACTGCTCGCCGTGCGACTCAACATCTCCCAGCTCGTCGTGGTGGGACTCGCCGCCCGCCGGATGCACATCAGCACGATCAACGAGGGGTCCTGGGACGGGGAGTCGCTCTTCGTCGACGACCAGGACGACGCCTTCGCCCTCCTCACCGCGACCATCCGCCCCGGTGACACGGTGCTCGTGAAGTCGTCGAACTCCGCGGGCCTCAGGTTCCTCGGCGACCGCCTCGGGGAGTTCTTCTCATGAGAGCCCTGCTGATGTCCGGCGCGATGTCGCTCGTCTTCACGTTGTCCCTGACCCCGCTGTTCATCCGGCTCTTCCACAAGCTCGGCTGGGGACAGTTCATTCGCGATGACGGCCCGAAGAGCCACCACGCCAAGCGCGGCACCGCGACCATGGGTGGCATCGTCATCATCCTCGGCACCCTGATCAGCTACTTCCTTGCGATGTGGCTCACGGGCACCCCGATCACGGCGTCCCCGTTGCTCGTGCTGTTCATGATGGTCGGACTCGGGCTCGTCGGATTCCTCGACGACTTCATCAAGACCCGGAACCAGCGCAGCCTCGGCCTCGGCGGCTGGCAGAAGATCAGCGGGCAGGTGCTCGTCGCCGGCGTCTTCGCCGTTCTCGCGCTGCAGTTCCCGAACAGGCACGGCCTCACCCCGGCATCCACCAAGATCTCACTGTTGCGCGACCTGCCCCTCGACTTCATGAAGCTCGGGACCATCGTCGGGATCGCCCTGTTCATCGTCTGGATCTGCTTCCTCGTCGCCGCGACCTCCAACGGAGTGAACGTGACGGACGGCCTCGACGGGCTCGCGACCGGGTCATCGATCCTCGCCATCGGGGCGTACATCGTGATCGGCTTCTGGCAGTCCAACCAGGCCAGGTACGGGGGAGCGGATATCGGCGACCTCTACCGTTCCTACAACGTGCGCGACCCCCTCGACCTCGCCATCGTCGCCGCAGCGATCGTCGGCGGCCTGATCGGCTTCCTGTGGTGGAACACCTCACCCGCCAAGATCTTCCTCGGCGACACCGGGTCCCTCGCCATCGGCGGGGCGCTGGCCGCACTCGCGATCCTCAGCCGCACCGAGCTCCTGCTCGTGCTCCTCGGCGGCCTGTTCGTGATCGAAGCCGGCTCCGTGATCGTCCAGAGGGCGTACTTCAAGGTCACCCGGGGCAAACGGATCTTCCTGATGAGCCCGATCCACCACCACTTCGAGCTCAAGGGCTGGGCAGAGGTCACCGTCGTCGTCAGGTTCTGGATCGTCGGCGGACTCCTCGTCGCGGCGGGCGTCGGCTCGTTCTACCTCGAATGGCTGACCGCATGATGATGAGCAACAACCCATACGACACTCACTCTGGCCATCGCCGCCTCGACGGCCTCATCAGCTGGCACGCCGACTGGACCGGGCTCCGGGTCGCCGTCCTCGGCCTTGGCGTGACCGGCTTCGCCGCGGCGGACACCCTCGCCGAACTCGGCGCGGACGTCCTCGTCGTCGCCGGTAACGCCCCGGACGACCGGGCCAGGCTCCTCGGCGTGATCGGCGCCGGGCTCGTCCAGGCCGACCTGAGCGAAGTCCCCGCTGAACTCGCCGCCCACCGTCCGGAACTCCTCGTCGTCAGCCCCGGCTTCCACCCCGACCACCCGCTGCTGCTCTGGGCCGCTGCAGCCGGAATCCCCGTCTGGGGCGACATCGAACTGGCCTGGCGCCTGCGCGACAAGGTCGGCGCCCCGGCAGAGTGGATCCTCGTCACGGGCACCAACGGCAAGACCACGACCGTGCAGCTGACCGCGACGATCCTCGCCGCAGCAGGCCACCGGGTCGCCCCCTGCGGCAACATCGGCGTGCCCGTCCTCGACGCCGTCCGCGACCCGCTCGGCTGGGACGTGCTCGTCGTCGAACTCTCGAGCTACCAGCTGCACCACCTGCCACGCACCGGGCCGGGCGCCCTCGTGCCGTGGGCGAGCGTCTGCCTGAACATCGCGGACGACCACCTCGACTGGCACGGCTCCGCTGCCGCCTACCGCGAGGCAAAAGCCACCGTCTACGCC
>NZ_JASJVF010000327.1:0-3056 GCF_035019805.1 Cryobacterium sp. 10I1 | reverse complement strand
CACCTCGCCCCCGGCACGGTCGCCCAGGTCGCCATGGCTTCAGCGGATGCCGCCGCGCAGCTCCGCCGGGCAGCCGCGGAGGCCGAGGTGGCCCGCCGAGCCGAGCAACTGCAGGTCGCGGTCACGCCGCTCCGGCACACCGGAACGATCTTCGCCCAGGGCAGCAGCCTGGGCAGCAACGTGGGCACGAACGTGGGCACAAGGCCGGCCACGAAGACAGGGCCGGTCGCCGTCGCGGGCAAGGCAACGGTCGCCGCACCGGTCAGCCGCTTCGCGTCGATGGGCATCGTCGGCGAGACCGAGCCGGGAATGACCGACCTCGACGCCGTTCTGCGCCGCCGCCGCGCCGCCGGGTAGGCACTCGGAGGAGCGCCCCCGTTCCGCCAGGAGGTCGCCGCGCACGGGGTGTGCTCAGAACGAGGCCCAACGCGTGATATTCTTCATAAGCGGTTGGGGGCTATGGCGCAGTTGGTAGCGCGTCTCGTTCGCAATGAGAAGGTCAGGAGTTCGAATCTCCTTAGCTCCACCGGCAAGACAGAAGGATCGTGGCCCAGCGGCCCCGGTCCTTTTGTCGTTTCCGGGGTGAATTCCAGCCACGACGATACTCGGCGACACGTGATGGTTGCGCGCATCAGTGCGCGAGCGGGCCGGGCTTCTGCAACTCCTGGGTGATCCGGTTCGCCTCCTCGAGGAGCAGGCGACCGAGGAACTCCTGTCGCTCCGGCCGGAACCGGGGCTCGATCCCGGTCAGGGACAGCGCCCACGCCGGCCGGCCGGACCGGTCGAAGATCGCCGCTCCCATGCCCCAGCTGCCCTCCAGGATCAGCCCGGGGTTGACCGCATACCCCGTGGTGCGGGTGAGCTCGAGGTTCGAGCGGATGCCCGCCGCCGTGTGCGCCGGACCCCACGTCGCTGCGAGCTCGCCGCCCAGCAATGCCGTCACCTCGTCCTCCGGCAGGTACGCGAGGATCGCGAGCCCGGCGGAGGCGACGCCGAGCGGGAACCGCACGCCCTCGTGCAGAACGAACGACCGGATCGGGAAGCTGCCCTCTTCCCGCAGCAGGCAGACGGTCTCCGCGCCGCGGCGGATGGAGAGGAAGGCGCTCTCGCCGGTCTCCTCGGCGAGCCGGCGCAGGCTCGGCCGGGCGAGCTCCTCGATCGGGTATCGGTCGGCGGCGACGACCCCCATCACGAAGATCTCGGGCCCGTAGTGCCAGGTGTGCCGCACGGGATCGTGGTCGAGCAGCCCCTCTGCGGCGAGCGAGGTGAGCAGGCGGTGCACGGTCGGCCGGGTCAGGCCGGAGTCCCGCACGATGTCGGAGAGCGCAGCCCCGCGCGGCGCGCGGCCCACGAGCCGGAGAAGCAGGGCGATCCGGGCCGTCACCTGGGCGCCCTGCACGGTGCCGCCCTGCACGGTGCCGCTCGGTCCCTTTGCGTCAACCGTGGTCATCTCGACTCCTATGTGTCCATAATGTGGATAATGGTGAGCCTAGTGTTCACGGGGTGGATGCGCAATCGAACGCACGGTTTTCCGCGATTGACAGGGTCTTCGCCGCCCGGTTAGCATGGCCGTCAGACAGCGTGTCCACAGGGTGGACACAGTGAATGCTCAATGAGGAGACGACCATGTCCACGGTACTGACCAGCGCGGCCGACGCACTCGGTGACGTCCTCCACGACGGGATCGTGCTCGCGGTGGGCGGCTTCGGCCTCTGTGGGATTCCCGCCGACCTGATCGACGCGGTGCGGGCATCCGGTGTTCGTGATCTCACGGTCGTCTCGAACAACATGGGCGTCGACGGGATCGGTCTCGGTCGGCTGCTCGAAACCGGGCAGGTGCGGAAGGTGATCGCGTCGTACGTCGGCGAGAACCGGCTCTTCGCCGAGCAGCTTCTCGCGGGCGAGCTCGAGGTCGAATTCAGCCCCCAGGGCACCCTCGCCGAGCGCCTCAGGGCCGGGGGAGCGGGAATCCCCGCCTTCTACACGAAGACCGGGGTCGGCACCCTCGTGGCAGAGGGCAAGCCCCACGCGGTGTTCGATGGCATCCGCTACGTGCAGGAACGCGGCATCGTCGCCGACGTCGCCCTCGTGCACGCCTGGCGCGCCGACACGGAGGGCAACCTCGTCTACCGGTACACCGCCCGAAACTTCAACCCGCTCGTCGCGACCGCCGGCATCGTCACGGTCGCCGAGGCCGAACAGATCGTGCCGCGCGGCACGATCGACCCGCACGACGTGGTGACGCCGGGCGTCTACGTGCAACGCCTCGTGCAGGCGGATGCCCGGGCCAAGCCGATCGAGCAGCGCACCGTGCGCGAGCGCGCGGTCGTGGTGTCGGCCTGAAGGTCCGGTCTGAGCCGCCCGCGACCCACCCACCAGAGACCCCCCATCCGATCGACACCCAGGGAGTACCCCATGACGTGGACCAGAGACCAGATGGCCGCGATCGCGGCCGGCGAACTGCACGACGGCGATTACGTCAACCTCGGTATCGGCATCCCGACGCTCGTCGCCAACAACCTGCCTGAGGGGGTCTCGGTCACGCTGCAGAGCGAGAACGGGCTGCTCGGCATGGGGCAATTCCCCTGGACGGGCGAGGAGGACGCCGACCTGATCAACGCGGGCAAGCAGACCGTGACGATCCTGCCGGGCGGATCCGTCTTCGACTCGGCGACCTCGTTCGGCATGATCCGCGGCGGCCACGTCAAGGTCGCGATCCTCGGTGCGATGCAGGTGTCCGGCAGCGGGGACCTCGCCAACTGGACGATCCCCGGCAAGATGATCAAGGGAATGGGCGGCGCTATGGACCTCGTCGCGGGCACCCCGCGGGTGGTCGTGCTGACCGAACACGTGGCACGGGACGGCGCCCCCAAGATCGTGACCGAGTGCAGCCTGCCGTTGACCGGCGTCGGGGTCGTCAACCGGATCATCTCCGACCTCGCTGTGTTCGACGTGACAGAGACCGGGCTCGTGCTGCGTCGCCGCGCCCCTCATCGTCTGCTGGGTGGCGGTCGCGCGCACCCGGTCGAATCGACTGCAGGCCAGGCTCGCCGCCT
>NZ_JASJVF010000326.1:0-3069 GCF_035019805.1 Cryobacterium sp. 10I1 | reverse complement strand
GGGGAGGTGTGGGGGCGGGCTCAGGCGGGCGACTCCCAGATTTCCAGCTGGATGCCGTCGGGGTCGCGCAGGTAGGCCCACTTGGAACCGATCAGGGCGCCGGAATCGAGAGTGACGGGCGGTGCGTTGAATACCGCGCCCTTCTCGACCAGGTCCCGGTATGCCGCGTCGAGGTCCGACACTTCGAGGCACACATGCGCGCTGCCGACATCACCATTGCTTCGATCGAAGTCGCGCCCCTCCGGGTTGTGGTATTCCTGGAATTCCAGGCGGGTGTTCCCGATCATGATCATCGAGAATGCCAGCGCGGCATCGTTCACCTGGACGCTGCGGGAGAGTGCCTCTCCCGAACCCTCGCTGACGGGACCAGGAGTGAGCCCGAACATTCGCGAGTACCACTCGAAGGAACGCTTCATGTCGCGCACCGTCACTCCGACGTGGTGCACTCCGAGAACCTGGAAGGCCATCTGACTCTCTCCTCTGCGTCCCGCCGCACTGCGGGTCGCTGTCGTCGTGTTGTCACTCGACTCACATTCTGCTGCGTCGGGATCGCTTTGTACAGTGTCACTACACAAGTGTGCACCGATCGCGCACGCCGGATCGCGGGGGGATGGTCCTTCGCGGTGGTCGAGGACGATCCACCTTCCCCAAACCTCGGCGTTGCCGATTCTCGAATCGTTACCGGCAACTACTTGTGAACAGCTCAGGACTTTTGTAAAGTGACGCTCAACACACAGCGCGTGACATCGACGTTGCCCGGTGAGAATTGTTGGGAGAAAGCATGATCGACGCAACGGTGCGTGAACCGGCGAAGCTACTCAGTTCGCGACCTGTCGTCTCCAAGGGATTCGTCACCGTCGGCGTATCCACGGTGCTGCTCTTCGTGGTCTGCGCCCTTGTCGCGCCGACGAGCGTCTCCGGCGGGGCTGTGCTCGGGATGATCCCCTTCGCCGCCGTGCTTGCAATCGTCGGCCTCGGCCAGATGCTGGTCGTGCAGCAGGGCGGAATCGACCTCTCCATCCCCGGCGCCGTGTCGCTCGCCATCGTGATCGTCAGCCACGAGCCGGACGGTGACAACAGCAGGCTGTTGCCCGCGGTCGTTCTGGCGCTGGCCTACGCGATCGGGGCCGGCCTGCTCAATGGCTTCATGGTCGGCCGTCTCGGACTCAACTCGATCATCGCCACCCTGGGAACGAACGCACTGCTCTTCGGGGCCGTCCTGGGCATTTCCGGCGGCACGCCGCGCAGCACGACCAGCCTGCTGGCCGGAATCGCCGGCGGCCTGACCTGGGGCATCCCGAACTCAGCATTCTTCGCTCTCGCCGCGCTGGCGCTCGTGACCGTCATGGTCAAGCGCACGGTAGCCGGGCGGCGTTTCGAAGCCGTCGGGGCGAACCCGCTGACTGCCCGTGCGACGGGCCTGCGCGTGACGATCCATCAGTCGCTGGCTTTCGTGTGGGCCCAGCTGCTGTACTGCCTGGCCGGCATTCTGCTCGCCGGCATCACCAACCAGCCCACTGCCTTCCAGGGCGACGCATACCTGCTCCCGGCGGTCGCGGTCGTCGTGCTTGGCGGCACATCGTTGCTGGGTGGCCGCGGGTATCCCGTCGCCACGGTCATCGCGGCGTTGTTTCTGAGCCAGCTCGACCAGTTCGTGCTGTCACTCGGCGTGCCCTATGCGGTGCGCACCCTCGTGCAGGCGGCGGCGCTCGCCGTCGGCGTGGCGCTGTACACGGTGGACTGGGCGGCATTCCGCCAGAGGTTCATCCGCAGGTCCCCCCGGATCGGCACCCCGGCATGACTGCTACACACCGGGGACAAGGTTTTCGACGGAGCGGTCGAAATAGTGCGACAGAGGCGTCGCTCTCACAATGGAGGAAATCAAACATGAAACGTCCCAAGAGTCTCGCAATGCTCGTCATGTCCCTCGCCGCAGCTTCGCTGGCGCTCGCGGGCTGCAGCGGAACGTCATCGAGCTCGGGCTCCGGCTCGACGGCGGATGCCGGAACTTCTGTGGCAGGAGCACCGTCGTGGTGTGGTCCGAAAAAGATCTCCCTCGGTCTGCTCGACGGCTTCGGCGGAAACAGCTGGCGTCTGGTGACGACGGCGGCCGGTGCCGATGAGGCCAAGCTGTGCCCGAGCGTCACAAGCTACGAATACGCGGACGGCCAGGGCGACACCCAGAAGGCCATCTCGGACATCCAGGGCATGGTCGCCAAGGGTGTCAACGCCCTCGTCGTGTTCCCGGACGCCGGCCAGGCCATGCTGCCCGCCCTGCGCAGCGCATACAAGGCCGGCGTCGTGACCGTTCCCTACCGGGTCGACCCGGGCGGCAAGGACGGCGTGGACTACGACGCCTGGATCGGCGCGGACTTCGTGACCGATGGCAAGAACTGGGGTAACTGGCTCAAGACCAACCTCCCCGACGGCGGCAACATCCTCTTCATCAGCGGGCCGAAGGGCAACAGCCAGGCCGTCGACGAGCTGACGGGCATGAAGTCGGTCATCACCGACCCGAAGTACGTCTTCATCGGCGAGACGCCCGAGGTCACCAACTGGGACCCGGCACTCACCCAGCAGGTACTCACAGCGGACATCGCGAAGTACCCGAAGATCGACGCCATCGTCTCGGACTTCGGCCCGTCGCTCGTGGGCGCCCTTCCGGCCTTCGCGAAGAGCGGGCGTTCCGTGCCGGCCATCGTCACCTCTGACGGAAACTCCCTCGGTTGCTTCTACACGGACAACAGCGCGGCCAACCCGGACTTCAAGCTGATGACGGTCGCCACCGGAAACGACAACGTGCGACTCGCCGTCGACTACGCGGTCGCGAAGGCGACCGGTGGCGTGCTCCCGACCGACACGGTCTTCAAGGCCCCGGCCTTCGAAGACTCCGTGAGCGGAAAGCCGAGCACCGTGCAGTGCAAGAAGGACCTGCCCGGCGACATCTACCTCTCGGCGAAGATGTCGCCTGAGGACCAGGCGGCCCTGCTGAAGAAGTAGGTCAACCGGTGCCGGCCGGGGGGGGGGGGGGGGGGGGGGGGGGGGGGGGCCCCCCCGCGGGGGGGGGGG
>NZ_JASJVF010000325.1:0-3081 GCF_035019805.1 Cryobacterium sp. 10I1 | reverse complement strand
GCCCTCGGCGGAGCCATGGTCGGTGACATTAGGGCCCGCAGTCATGTTGGGAAGATCCCAGGTGAGTGTGGCGGTCGCGCTGACGCTACCCAGGCCGATCGGCGCTCCCGGCGGTGCCGCCCAGATCACGGCTGTGCGCATGAAGCGGGGATCGTTCGTCTCGAAACCACCGTAGTCGACCCCCGGTGTCGAGAAGGTTTGATCGGACACCTGACTGAGCGCGTCGTATCGGTAGTAACTGAAGCCCTGCTGCAGCTCCCACTCGCTTGCCGTGGACGGCAGGGAATTCAGCTCGAGCGAGGCTCCGGCAAGCGGCACAGGTTGCAAGCCGGTCAAGGTGACGTCGAACCCATGGTCCGCGCCGTTCGCCTTGATCTGGATCTTCCCCGTGGTTCCCACGCCACTGAAATCTCCCGTAGCGATTAATGTGCCGGGAGTCAGGTCCGATAAGCCCGGAACCTTTTTCACGGTGTCTTCCTCGGCAATGGCCGTCGGTGCTGGCGTCGCCGCATTGGACACTTCCGAAGAACCAGGATGCACCGCAGGCGCCGTGCAGCCTGTCAGGATCGCCGCGAGCAATGTCGCCACCCCGATTGAGTAGACCGACCGGTGGCCTGTCCGTCTCATTGACGCACTCTAGCCATCGCTGGCGCAGGAACGTCGTAGCCGTCTCACGGGGCTGGCGGTGGGAAATCTGTCATGGCTACCTAGCCCACTGCCATCGCGAGTCGAGCAGTCATACAGATCCCCCCAGGTCCCCCAAGTTTTCCCCACCGGCCCCGCTCTGAGCAGCAGTGATTGTTGCCCTGCCTGCTCCGTGTGGAGCCCAGCCGCTCCCATTACAATCGCGAGCCGAGCGGTCATACAGATCCCCCCCCAGGTTCCCCACGCGTTCCCACCGGCCCCGCGATGAGCGGACGGACGACCGTCATCGACAAGGCTATGCGGGTCGCGTCCCGAGCGGAATGTGCCATTGGTCACATGAAACGCGGTTACAGTCCCGGTCAGCTCGACTGCCGTGGCAACTGCGGCGGGGTGCCATCGGGAAGTGGCAAGCTGTGGACATGCCAGTAGCCGAGCCAGCCGAGCGCGCATTCATCCGCGACCGGATTGTCGCGTCCGTTGACGCCACGCTGCGCGCGCAGCAGAGTGTTCTCGTGGACGACGACGTCACCGCGGGGGAAGTTCACGGTCAAGTCCGGGACATCGTCAACGACACCCTGCTCGCCCTCGCCGACGAAGCAGACCGCGGATCGTTCGACCCAACTGCCATCATTGAGCGGGTCGAGGCCGGCCTTGCGTCAGCGAACATTGGCCGTTCCCGGGCAGGCCACGACGTCCACCCCTCAGACAGTCTCTCTGCAGCGAGCGCTTTGTTCGATCTGGCTCTCCCGCACCTCGTTGAGGCGCTGGGCGACGTGACGTTTACCGCGCCGACAGCGATCGCCGTCGCGCGGGCCTTGCATCACTGCATCATGGCGCGAGTAGCGTCGGCTTCAGTCGGGTACGTGGATGTCCTTCTCGAACGTCTCTCAGTGGCGCAGACAGAAGAGCGGATGCGCGTCTCACGCGAACTCCACGATCGTGTCGCCCACGGAATCGCAGCCAGCCTCCAACGCCTCACCCTGGGGATCACAGCCGCACGCACCACCACCGATGACGGCATACAGATGTTCACGATGGCCACCGGACTGCTTGAACAAGCCCTCGACGACACTCGAGAGATCGCCCTCGAGCTCCGGCAGACCGTGGGGAATAACGTCCTTGATGACGCTGTGCGCGACTACCTGGGCGACGCGACGTCAGCGGGGTCCACGACAGCGGTCCACACGAAAGGCATACCGCGCCAGATTCCCGCGGGAGTCGGCGAAGAGGTGTTCCTCATCATTCGGGAAGCACTGAGGAACGCGGTCTCACACGCAAATGCGGCACACATCGATGTCACCTTCACCTGGACCGCCCACAACGTCGCAATCGAGATCCACGACGATGGCATCGGATTCGACCCGTTCCACGTGCGCACAGAATCCATGGGACTACTGACCATGCGCGAACGAGCTGACGTCATCGGCGCCAACATGACTATTACGTCGAAAACCGGCGAGGGCACGTCGATCACGCTCACCGTGCCGAGCAGGACCGGTACGCGGTGACAATCGATGCCCGACGTGTCGTCCTGGTCGACGATCACGCCCTCTTCCGACGTGGGCTCTCTCTTCTCCTGCAGCAGGACGAGCGAATAACGATCGTCGCGGAAGGCGAATCCGGTGAACAAGCCGTCAGTCTCGCTCTCGAGCACCAGCCCGACGTACTGCTCCTGGACGTGGAGATGGCCGGAGCGTCCGCAGAATCGACCCTGCGGCAGATCGCCCGCCAGGCTCCGGACGTGGCAGTGATCATCCTCACCATGCATCGCGACAGCGTGCTCAGGCAGGAGCTTCTGCGAGCCGGCGCGGCCGCGTACTTCACCAAGGACGTCGCCAGCCACGACCTCATCGAGGCAATCCTTGCCCCACCCCACCCGGCTACCAGGACAGCGGGCGGCGAGGAGCCTACCCGGCCCAACAAACTGCTCTCCGACCGAGAGATGCAGGTCCTACGCATGGTCGGCCAGGCAGCCTCCAACAAGGACATCAGCAGCCGGCTCTCAATCGCCGAGGGCACAGTGAAACGGCACACCACGAACATCTACGCAAAGCTCGGCGCAACATCCCGAATCGATGCCATTCGAAAGGCGGCACGGCTCGGACTGTTCACGTGAACCAGAAGCCAGACGAGCTAGACCGTTTCCATCGACCTAGGAGTTGTGCGCAGATTGCCCACTAGCGCTGGATGGGTGCCGCTGATCGGGGTCGAAGGAGCTCATTTGCGAACGAAGTACCGCTGGGGGATCTTCCTTCAGTTGGGCTTTCGGCTTTTTCAAACGCCCGGCACGGAGATACCGCGGAGACGCCCCACTCCCTCAGCTGCAGGCATGGCTGCCTCATCGGAGAATCCTTCAGACGTCAGCGCGGAGGTAGGCGTAAACGGTTTCGCGGCTGATACCAAAATCTCGAGCCAGAGCAGCCTTCGGCACGCCGG
>NZ_JASJVF010000324.1:0-3089 GCF_035019805.1 Cryobacterium sp. 10I1 | reverse complement strand
CCCACGACGCCATCCTGCTCGGCGCCGTCGGGGGAGTGCCCGGCGACCCGCGCCTCGCGAACGCGAACATCGAGCGGGGCCTGCTGCTCAGGCTGCGCTTCTCGCTCGACCACTACGTCAACCTGCGACCGAGCGTGCTGTTCCCCGGTGTGCCGAGCCCGCTCGCGGCTCCCGGCAACGTCGACTTCGTCGTCGTGCGCGAGGGCACCGAAGGGCCGTACGTCGGCAACGGCGGCGCCATCCGCCAGGGCACCGCGCACGAGGTCGCCAACGAGGTCTCGGTCAACACGGCCTTCGGCGTCGAACGCGTCGTACGCTACGCCTTCGAGGTCGCCAGGGGCCGCGCGGCCAAACACCTGACCCTCGTGCACAAGACCAACGTGCTCGTCTTCGCCGGCGGCCTATGGCAGCGGATCGTGACGACCGTCGCCGCCGAATACCCCGACGTGACGGTGGACTACCTGCACGTGGATGCTGCGACGATTTTCCTCGTCTCAAATCCGAGTAGATTTGATGTCATCGTCACGGATAACCTCTTCGGCGACATCCTCACCGACCTGGCGGCCGCAATCAGCGGCGGCATCGGCCTGGCAGCATCCGGGAACATCAACCCGGACGGCCGGTTCCCGAGCATGTTCGAACCGGTGCACGGTTCGGCCCCCGACATTGCGGGCAAGCAGCTTGCGGACCCGACGGCCGCCATCCTTTCCGTCGCCCTCCTGCTCGATCACCTGGGCCTGACGGATGCCGCGGCCCGGGTCCGGGACGCGGTGGTCGCCGATATCGCGGCCCGTACGGAAAATGGGGCATTCACGGCGTCGCGCGGTACCAGCGCGGTGGGCGACGCCATCGTGACTCGAATGACAGACAAGGGACTCCAATGAGCCAGGCAGCACTGAGCGACACCACCACCGAGACCACCACAGGCACCACGACCGACGCCGCGACCACGGGCGCCTTCCCGCTGACCTTCAGCCTGACGCCGTCCACGATGGCGCGCACGAGGGCCGAGCGTGAGGAGATCCTCGCCGACCCCGGTTTCGGCAAAAAGTTCACCGATCACATGGTCTCGATCGATTGGACCGTCGAGGAGGGCTGGCACGATGCCCGGGTCATCCCGTACGGCCCGTTGCAGCTCGACCCGGCCTCTTCGGTGCTGCACTACGGCCAGGAGATCTTCGAGGGGCTCAAGGCCTACCGCCACGCCGACGGCTCCATCTGGACCTTCCGCCCGGAGAAGAACGCCGACCGGCTCCAGCGTTCGGCACGCAGGCTCGCCCTGCCGGAGCTCTCCGAGAGCGATTTCATCGAATCGATCCGGCAGATGATCGCCGTGGACGGCGATTGGGTGCCGTCGGACCATGAGACGAGTCTCTACCTGCGACCGTTCATGATCGCCAACGAAAGCTTCCTCGGTGTGCGCGCCGCCCACAAGGTCGGCTATTACGTCATCGCGAGCCCTGCGGGCGCCTACTTCGCCAACGGCGTCGCCCCGATCAAGATCTGGCTTTCGACCGAATACGCCCGTGCCGGCCGCGGCGGAACCGGGGCCGCGAAGTGCGGTGGCAACTACGCCGCCTCGCTCCTGCCGCAGATGCAGGCATACGACAACGACTGCGCCCAGGTACTCTTCCTCGACGGGGAAACCGGTTCGCACATCGACGAGCTCGGTGGGATGAACGTCTTCTTCGTGTACGGCACCGACACGCTCGTCACCCCGCGACTGACCGGCACCATCCTCGAGGGTGTCACGCGCGACAGCATCATCCAGCTCGCCCGTGACCGGGGACTGACTGTCGAGGAGCGCGACGTGACCCTCGACGACTGGCGCGACGGAATCGCATCCGGTGCCATCACCGAGGTCTTCGCGTGCGGCACCGCCGCCGTGGTCACCCCGATCTCACAGCTCAAGGGACCGGGCGGCCTGGCCATCGGCGATGCGGATGCGCCGGCCGGCACGATCACGATGGCGCTCCGCCAGGAGCTGACCGACATCCAGTACGGGCTGCTGCCCGACCGGCACGGCTGGCTCACCCGCCTCGACGTACCCGCGGACCAGGCGTGAAGGTCGCGCGGTTCAGCCAGGGCGGAATCATCGCCTTCGGCATCGTCGACGACGATGAGCTCGTCGTACTCAAGGGCGACCCGATGTTCGCCGGGTACGACCCGACCGGCGACCGGATCGCCCTGCGCGACGTGAAGCTGCTCGCGCCCGTGATCCCGCGCTCCAAGATCGTGGGCATGGCGCATGCGTTCTTCTCCGACGACGAAGAACGCGAGCACGCCGAACCGCGCGAGCCCCTCTTCTTCCTCAAACCGAACACCTCGGTGATCGGGCCGGACGACCCGATCTTCCTCCCGGCGCAGTCCCACGACGTGCGCGTCGAGGGCGAACTCGCGATCGTGATCGGCAAGATCGCGAAGAACGTGACGGTCGAGAACGCCGAAGACGTCATCTTCGGGTACACGATTGCGAACGACGTGACGGCGCGCGATCTCCTCGAGCGCGACGGGCAGCTCGCCCGCGCCAAGAGCTTCGACTCGTTCTGCCCGCTCGGCCCCGTGATCGACACCGAGTACGACTGGACGAGCCTGCACCTGACCGGTCGGGTCAACGGCGAGAAGTTCCAGAAGGGGACGGCTGCGCTCTACAAGCATTCGGTCGCCGAGGTCGTCGCGTTCGTCTCGAGCGTCTTCACGCTCCTGCCGGGCGATGTGATCCTCACCGGCGCCCCTGACCGCGCCGAAAAGGTCCACGACGGCGACGCCGTGCAGATCGAGATCCCGGGCATCGGCATCCTGACGAACCCGGTCAAGCGCCTCTAGAGCAATAGATCAGGGGTGCCAGGACCGGACCTGGTCCGCGGCCGTGGCGAGGAGTGCGAGCGACTCGTCCCGGTTCACCCGGGCGAGCAGCATGACGCTCATCGACAAGGCGGCGAGCGTGCGGGCGCGTTCGTCGAGGACAGCGGCCCCGGCATCCGTGCCCGGAGCGATCTCGGCCGCCGCTCCCGCGAGGGCGTTGCGGAGTGCCGCCGTGAGCTCGGCGCGGTAGTCGTCGACGACCTTCCTGGCGGGGTCGTCGTGGC
>NZ_JASJVF010000323.1:0-3097 GCF_035019805.1 Cryobacterium sp. 10I1 | reverse complement strand
CTTGGGGGGTGGAGTGGGTCACCCCCCAAGCCTAAGCAGCCTTTCCCTTGCGCCGGGACATCCGCACGATGAGGATCACGATGAGCGCCGTCACGCCGAGGAGTGCGATCCACGGCAGCGCGTAGCCGATGCCGACGAGCGCGGCGCCGAGCGCGCCGACCAGGGCCGCCCAGCCGGCCCCGATCGCGGTCCAGAAGTCGCCGGGAGCGCCGGGCGCGACGGTGCCCGTTGAATAGAGGGAGAGGGTGATCGTCGAGAAGTCGACCTGATCGGACAGGAAATTGCGCTGCGACTGCAGGCTTTCGAGGTCCGCCTGCCTCTGGGAGAGCGTGCCCTCGATCGCGATCAGGTCTGTCGTCGTCGTCGCCTGCTGCATCAGTGCGAGCAGCCGGTCGACGGAGGTCTTCAGGGCGGTGATGCGGGCGTCGAGGTCCTGGGTCTGCTGGGTGATGTCCGAGGCGTTGAGCGACACGTAGTTGAGGGTGCCGAGCTTCTTCAGGTCGGTAACCGTGCGGTCGAGGGCGGCGGCCGGGATGCGCAGGGTGAGGGTTGCGCTGGCCGGCTGGTTGTCGGTCGCGGGGTTCTCGGTGCGGCTGTCGATGCGGCCGCCGGCCTGCTCGGTGATCGTCACGGCGTCCTGCGTCGCCTTGATCGGGTCTTTTGCCGTGACCGACATCGATCCCGTCATGATCACGTCGCGTTGGCCCGACGCGACTTCGCTCGTGCTGCCGGCGACGGTGCCCGAGGTGGCGCTCCCTGCGGCGTCTCCGGCTTGCGGGGCCCCGAGGATCCCGGAATCCCTGGTCGTTCCGCCGCCCGTTGCGGCGCCGGTTCCGGGGTTCGTCACGGAGGAGCCGGCATCGTTCGACGAGCCGGAGGCGGAGCATCCGGCCAGCAGGAGCACGGCAGCGAGGAGCGCTGCGGCGGCGGGAAAACGTTTCATGGGGCAACTGTATGGCGCGCCCTGAGGCCACTGTCTGGACGCCGTCTGGGAGTCGAATCACAATCCCGTCTCGGTGTGGGCGCAGTTGTTAGGGTCGATTCATCGGCCAGGCAACGCCGGCCGAGTGCCACGGGACACACGTTCCACGAGACGCGCTCTCCCTGACACGCACGCTCCATGAGACACATTCGACACACGACGGAGGAAACATGGGATTCGCAGAGAACGCCAAGGACGCCCTCGACGCGACCGGGCAGAAGATCAGCCGGACGTTCGAGGACACCAAGGACCGGATCGAAGACAAGGTCGACGAGATCAAGGCGGATGCCGAGGTCAAGCGCGCGGAGGCCGGCGTCAAGCACGCCGAGGCCGAGCGCGACGCGACGAAGGCCACCAAGGAGTTCAAGGAAGGCCTGCGCGACGATACTTGAGTCATGGGATGGTGGGCGGCGATGAGGGATCGGTTCCGTCGACGCCGCCCGCCCCTCCTGCACATCGCGACCGATGAAGGCACGGGGCCGGTCGTCATCCTCGTGCACGGCATCGCCAGTTCGTCCGTGACGTTCCGGGAACTGGTGCCGCTGCTCACCCCGCGGCACCGGGTCATCGCGGTCGACATCCTCGGCTTCGGCGAATCGCCGGCTCCTGAGGGCTGCGAGTACCGGCTCGAGGACCACGTCGAGGCGCTCGCAGCCACGATCCGCTCGCTCCGGCTGCGCGAGCCGTTCGTGCTCGTCGGCCATTCCCTCGGCAGCCTCATCGTCGCCCGGCTCGCGGCGCTCCAGGCCTCATGGCGGGACCGTCGCATCCGGATCTCCCGGGTCGTGCTCGTGGGGCCGCCCGTGTACCTCTCACCCACGGAGATCGGCGACCGCTGGGTGCGCGCCCGGGTCAGCGTCTACCTGCGTGCATACGCCTTCCTGAGGGAGAACAAGGACTTCACCATCGGCAACGCCGCGATCATCTCGCGGCTGCTGCCCAAGGGCGTGTTCGAGATCACCGAACGCAACTGGACCCCCTTCGTGAAGTCCCTCGAGCACTGCATCGAATCGCAGACCTTGGTGAGCGACATCGCGATCCTGCGCGTGCCCGTCGACGTCGTCTACGGCAGCCTCGACGCGTTCATCCAGTCGGGCAGCCTGACCGTGATCGAGCGGATGCGCCACGTCTCGATGCACCGCGTGGAGGCGAACGACCACCTGATCCGGCCGCGCCTGGCCAGGGAGCTGCTCGCGGTCATCGAGACTGCTACCGGGGTCGACGACCGACCGGTGGACCCGGACGGGCCGCGCACACCGGCATCCGCTGTCGCACGCTGACCAGGGCGGCCGGCCGGGTGATTAGGCTAGGGACATGGACACACGCACCCTGGGAAGAACCGACCGAACCGTCTCCGTGATCGGGCTCGGAACCTGGCAACTGGGAGCGGACTGGGGGGACGTCAGCGAGGCCGACGCGACCGCCGTTCTCGCAGCATCCGTCGACGCCGGCGTCACCTTCTTCGACACTGCGGACGTCTACGGCGACGGACGCAGCGAGCAGATCATCGGGCGCTACCTCGCCGGCGACGGCAAGGACGCCGGGATCACGGTCGCGACCAAGATGGGCCGCCGCGTCGACCAGCTCGCCGAGAACTACGTGCTCGCCAACTTCCGGGCCTGGACCGAACGCTCCCGCCGCAACCTCGGTGTCGACACCCTCGACCTCGTGCAGCTGCACTGCCCGCCGAGCGCGGTCGTCGAATCGGGCGAGGTCTACGACGCGCTCGACACCCTCGTCGCCGACGGCACCATCGCCGCGTACGGCTTCAGCGTCGAGACCTGCGACCAGGCCCTCGCGGCGATCTCCCGCCCGGCCACCGCGACGGTGCAGATCATCCTGAATGCGTTCCGGCTCAAGCCGCTCGACAACGTGCTTCCCGCGGCCCGCGCCGCCGGGGTCGGCATCATCGCCCGGGTGCCGCTCGCGAGCGGTCTGCTCACCGGCAAGTACACCCGTGCCACGACCTTCGCCGAGAACGACCACCGCAACTACAACCGCGACGGCAGCCACTTCGACGTCGGCGAGACCTTCTCGGGCGTCGACTACGAGACCGGGCTCACGGCGGCCGCCGAGTTCGCCGCACTCGTTCCCGCCGGACTCACGCCCGCACAG
>NZ_JASJVF010000322.1:0-3128 GCF_035019805.1 Cryobacterium sp. 10I1 | reverse complement strand
CCGAACTCCGCCTCCACCGCGTCGAACGCGGCCGACATGGCTCCCTCGTCGGCGACGTCGCCGCCGATCGCGATGGCGCGGCCGCCCGCGGCCTTGACCGCGGCGATGGTCTCATCGGCTTTCGCCTGGTTGCCGGCGTAGTGCACGCCGAGGGCGAAGCCGTCGTCTGCAAGTCGCTCGACGACGGCGCGTCCGATGCCGCCTGACCCGCCGGTGACGAGGGCGACCCGGGAGCCCTGGATGGTGGGATTGGTGCCGATGGTACTCATGGGGGATTCGCTTTCTGGTGCACTGCGGTGGTGCGCGCCCTGTTTCGGGCGCGACGGATGACGCCCCGGCGGGACGCCTGAAGACCTGCGGTGGGGCTGGCTGTCAGTCGGAGGGCGACGAGGACTGGATGCGCTCCAGCCATTCGTCGAGCAGCCCGGCCTCGCGGCCCGTGAAGAGAGCAGGGGGCAGGGTGGGACGGCTCGTGCGGAGGGTGATCGCCGCAATGCGGGCGGATTCGCCGGCGTCCGGAGCGGGCGCGGTGTCGGATACCAGCCCGCCGAGGACGATGTCACGCATTATCGACGAAATGGCCGGGTCGGGATAGAGCGCAGGGCGGAGGATCAGGGCGAGAGCGACTCCGGTATTCGCCGCCATCACCACCCGTGCCGCGATCTCAGGAGCAACGCGCAGCCGTCCCTGCGCGGCCAGGCGTTCGAGCACGCTCTGGAGGAGTCGCATGGCTTCGTTCGCTGATTCCGCCTTGGCGACGGATCCTGACCCGAACAGGAGCCGGTAGGCGTTCGGCTGGGCGAGGGCGAACGCATTGTGGCTGTCCCAGCCGGCCCGCAGGTCGCTCAACGGATCGGCGGATTCCTCGGCTGCGCGCTTCATGCCCAGGTACTGGTCCCAGACCTGATCGACCGTGGCCGCGAGCAGGCCCTCCTTGTCGCCGAACAGCCGGTAGATGACCGGTTGCTGCACTCCCGCCGCTTCGCACACGGCGCGCGTCGAGATGTCCCCGCCAGGGGACTGCGCCAGCAACTCGGCCGTCGCGTCGATTATCACTGATCGTGTGCTCATGTGACTGACGCTAACACGAGAGTGTTATCACCGCAACCGCTGCGCACATACTGCTGCTAACAGCACATTCTGCTGCTAACACAAGAGTGGGCCCCGTCGGGCTCGAACCGACGACCCAAGGATTAAAAGTCCTTTGCTCTACCAACTGAGCTAGAGGCCCGCGGTAAATAATCTACCGTGGATTCGGGCAAGGTTTTTCTGGGTACCGTGGGGAGGGTCCCCTCACGGACGGATTCGCCCCGCGAGGCCCCACCAGACACGCACCCAACACGCACGAGCCACGCACGAGACACGGAGGATTCGATTGGCAGAGGACTTCCACAAGCCCACCCAGTTCTCGGGCAGCAAGTTCGAATCCTTCGAGGGTGGCCAGGATCCGGCGGCAATCAGCCGCGTCGCGCATGAGACCGCTCATGCGCTGCTCGCCCGGGTGCGGAACGACCCCGATCCCGAGGTCGTCGAGCGCCTCGTCGCGTACACCGACGAACACGGTATCGACGCGGTCGCAGAGCTGTGGTCGCGCGCAACGCCGCGCAGCCTGCCCGGCGCGCTCTGGCGGATCTACCTCGTCCGCCTGCTCATCCGCCAGGATCCTGAAGGCACGTCGTTCCTCTACCAGCGCGGCACCGAGGTCACCGTGGCGATCGACCCCGTCATCGCCGGAGCCGCCGCGCCGACCGGACCCGCTGAGATCATCGCCCTCGCCGACCAGATCCTCCGCGGCATCTTCACGGGCGACTTCGCCGTCGCGCTCGACCGTGCCGCAGCGTTCTGCCGGGTCATCGCAAGCGGATGCGCGAGTGTCGCCGACGACCTTGACGCGACGGAACTCGCCGCATCGGGGGTGTCCCGCGCCTCGGAGCTGACCACTCGCGCCCTGCGGTTCTCGACGACGGCACAGGAGTTCGGATCGTGCGCCCGGTTGTGGCGAAGCGATTCGCTCGACTAGGAATAAACATCCGTCCTCGTCGTTTACACTGGATGCTGGTCGGGCCGCAGTAACCCCGGGCTCCAATATTCGCCGCTCTGAGCGGCCTCGCGCCGAGAGGCGTTCTGCGGCCCGGCCTTCAGCCTTTTCTGACCAATCCATTTCGTGTTCGGCGCCGAACACTAGTCATGGAACGGGATAAGACCTGACATGCTGGTTCTCATGACTGCTGACTTCGCCGCTGACACCGAGTCGACAGCGCCTCCCTCAAAAGAGGAGCTGCTTACCCGGGTCGCCACTGGCGACCAGGCGGCCTTCGGGGAACTGTACGACCAGATGGCCCCTCGGGTGCTCGGTCTGGTCAAGCGCCTGCTCATCGACCACGCCCAGTCGGAAGAAGTGACCCAGGAGATCTTCCTGGAGATCTGGCAATCGGCGACGCGGTACGAGCCGGCGCGTGGCGGGGCTTCCACCTGGATCATGACCATGGCGCACCGTCGTGCGGTCGACCGGATCAGGTCGTCGCAGGCCGGCCGCGACCGGGACACGAAGATCGGCATCAGAGACCTCGCGGTTGCCTACGACGACGTGTCCGAGACCGTAGAAACACGAATCGAGCATGAAAGGGTGGAGAAGGCGATGTCCAGACTGACCGAACTGCAACGCCAGGCGATCAGTCTTGCCTACTACGGGGGCTTCAGCCAGAGCGAAGTCGCCGCCCAACTGCATATCCCGCTCGGGACCGTGAAGACGAGGCTCAGGGACGGGCTCATCCGCCTTCGCGACGAACTGGGCGTGGCATCATGACCGGCACCGAGAACACCGGCACCCCGGAGCGCAACCCCGGCGAGCTGTCCGGCGCCTACGCGCTCAACGCCCTCGAAGCCAGGGAGCGCGCCGCCTTCGAGGCGCACCTGGAGTCCTCCGAAGAGGCCCGAATCGAGTCCGCCGAACTGAGCGACACGGCGGTGGCCCTGGGCCTCGCGACCGCCCCCGTGCAGCCCTCAGCCGCCCTCAAGGCCTCGCTGATGGCGAAACTCTCCTCGACCCCGCAATTCGCCCCCCTCGCCGGCGTGAAGCTCAACAACCGCCGCATCTCCAAGTCGGACGCGGATGCCCTCATCGAGAA
>NZ_JASJVF010000321.1:0-3135 GCF_035019805.1 Cryobacterium sp. 10I1 | reverse complement strand
GCCCGGAATGCCGGACGGTTCCTTTCCCAAGAGAAAAGAAGAAGACACATGCGAATGAAGAAAAGAGCGGTCGCCGTGGCGCTGGCGGCGGGGGCGATCCTCGCCCAGTACCTCGTGCAGTTCGTCTGGGGCCCGGCACGCAGGCTGCAGCGCCGCTTCGTCGGTCCGCTGATGGCGCTTCCGGTGCGGCTCAGCCGCAGCCCGGGCAAGCGCATCTAGCCACGCCACGTGCACCGTTCCGGTCGAGAGCGCCCGTTCGGCGCGTCACTCTCGACCGGAACGGAACACCTCCTGTCCGTCCGGCAGCCCGGGGTCAGTTCGGGACGTCGGCCTCTCCGGTTTCGTCGTGGAGGTCCTCGACGTAGCGGTACGAGATCGGTTCCTCGGTGACGTGCCCGAGCTTGAAGACGCGCCGCACGATCTGCCCGTCCTCCTCGACTTCGAGGGTGACCTCCTGGGCGTATCTGCCGTTGACGTATTCCAGTACTCGTTCGGTTCCCGCGGCG
Organism: Cryobacterium sp. 10I1; assembly: GCF_035019805.1. Lineage (NCBI taxonomy): Bacteria > Bacillati > Actinomycetota > Actinomycetes > Micrococcales > Microbacteriaceae > Cryobacterium > Cryobacterium sp. 10I1. The sequence goes on along the minus strand of NZ_JASJVF010000321.1, from coordinate 2,629 downwards.
ATCGGGTTGGCGCCGTAGAAGATCGCCCGGTACGTGTCGTTCTCGCTCATATTCCCTCAATCCCTCAGGTGGCTGGTCGCACACAGCCTACGACCGGCGCGCCCGGGCACAAGGGCCGGGCCGAGCGGATGCCGTTCCCAGCGATTCCGCGTAGGGTCGAGGAAGACGATGCCGCTGGGGCTCGGGTCGAAGGAGTGCACATGGCTGACAAATCACCCAAGAAGGACGCGACCAAGAAGGTCGCCGGAAAATCTCTCAAGGAGAAGCGTGCCGACAAGCACGCCAAGTCCAACGAGACGGCCGAGAAGGCACGGAAGGCATAGCTTCCGCCCGATTAGTTTCGCTCAGTTCCACTGCAGACAGGGTGCTGTCCCGCTTCGGCGGGGCGGCACCCTTCTTCCGTTAGGCCAGGTCCCGCCGGATGCCGGAGACGGCCTCGGAACCCCGGATCTCGACGAGGAGCTCCAGGATCCGGTCGACGACCGCCGTCGTCACCGCCCGGCAGACGATGCTGTGGCGGCCCAACTCCGTGAGGCCGCCCGCCCGCACCCGGATCACCTCCCAGCCGACCTCGTTCAGGGCCGCGTCCTTCTCCCGGTCTGAGGCCTCCTTGAGGCCGCGATGCGCCAGGCCGTCGCGCCCAGGGTCGTCGTATTCGATCGCGATCCGGAGCGCCGGAATGATGATGTCCGGCCAGACCTCGGGCTTGCCGTAGAAGGTGCGGCTGATGCGCACGGCATTCACTCGGTGCGGCAGACGGATGCGCTCCCCGAGCGCCACCCGCAGCCGTTGCTCGGTCGCGGAGGTGCCGAGCCGCAGGCCGGGCTTCATGAACGGCACGCCGCCCTCGAACCGGGCAGCCGGGGCGGCGGCGTTGGCCTGGCACCGGGGGCACCCGGGGCCGGTGAGGGCTTCACGGACCGTCGCGGTGTACCGGGAGTGGCCGCGGGTGCAGATCCAGTCGTAGACGGCGCCGATGCGGGTCTCCTGCGCGAGGGCGCCGCGCGCGCCCGCCGCGACCGTGCCGACCAGCTGGGCCCTGGTGCGCCGGGTCTCACGCAGGAGCACGCAGAGCGGGCAGTCCCTGTGCAGGGTGATGCGGGCATCCGCTGCCCGACAGGGTGAACCGCCATACGACGACGAACCGCCGCCGTACGACGACAGCGACGTGCCGCCGGACGAGGACACCCCACCGGACCGTAACGCGGGCTCGGCCAGACAGGGTCAGAACCGGTCGCCCGCGCGCCAGGTGCCTCCCGCACCCCAGGCGCAGCCGGCACCGGTCGATCGCAACGTCACCCACACCGGGCCGAACACCATCGGCCCGAACGGCAGGCGCAGCCCGGCCTTCGAGGAGAAGCAGCGCTACGGGGAATCCGTCGTCCGCGAGGTCCTCGGTGCGACCTTCCTCGAAGAACAGCCGTACGAACCGGCACCCCGAACCAGAGGCGACTGACCCATGTACGAAGGAATCGTCCAGGAACTGATCGACGAACTCGGCCGCCTGCCCGGAATCGGGCCGAAGTCCGCGCAGCGTATCGCGTTCCACATTCTGCAGACCGAGAGCTTCGACGTCACCCACCTCGCCAATGTCCTCCTCGAGGTGCGCGACAAGGTGCGCTTCTGCGAGATCTGCGGCAATGTCTCCGAGCAGCCGACGTGCATGATCTGCCGCGACCCGCGCCGCAATCCCGCGATGATCTGCGTCGTCGAAGAGGCCAAAGACGTCGTGGCGATCGAGCGCACCCGCGAGTTCAAGGGGCTCTACCACGTGCTCGGTGGCGCGATCAGCCCCATCGACGGCATCGGGCCAGACCAGCTCCGCATCCGCCAGCTGCTGCAGCGCCTCTCCGACAACACCGTCCAGGAGGTCATCATCGCGACCGACCCGAACCTCGAGGGCGAGGCGACGGCGGCCTACCTGTCGCGCCTGCTGACGACCCTCGAGATCACGGTCACCCGGCTCGCCTCCGGCCTGCCCGTCGGTGGCGACCTCGAGTACGCCGACGAGGTCACCCTCGGCCGTGCCTTCGAGGGTCGCCGCACCGTCTCGAGCTGACCCCGGCTCCACGCCCGCGTGCGCGGCGTCACATTGCCGGTGCCGAATACATCAGCATTTAGGATGGAAGACGGGGCTATGCCCGCCATGCCCGCAGACCCGAACCCCCAGGAGCGCCACGTGAGCTTGATCGTGCAGAAGTTCGGCGGATCATCCGTCGCAGACGCCGAAAGCATCAAGCGCGTCGCCAAGCGCATCGTCGACACCCGCAAGGCCGGCAACGAGGTCGTCGTCGCCGTCTCCGCGATGGGCGACTCCACGGACGAGCTCCTCGACCTCGCCCACCAGGTCACCCCGATCCCGGCGCCGCGCGAGCTCGACATGCTCCTCACCGCAGGCGAACGCATCTCCATGGCCCTTCTCGCCATGGCGATCAAGAGCATGGGCTACGACGCGCGCTCCTTCACCGGCAGCCAGGCCGGCATGATCACCGACGCGCACCACGGCGCCGCGCGCATCGTCGACGTCACGCCCGGTCGCATCCGCTCGGCTCTCGACGAGGGCGCCGTCGCGATCGTCGCAGGCTTCCAGGGCTTCAATCGCGACACCATGGACATCACGACCCTCGGT
>NZ_JASJVF010000320.1:0-3138 GCF_035019805.1 Cryobacterium sp. 10I1 | reverse complement strand
CTCGGCGCCGGCGCCGAGGAAGATGGCGAGCGGAATGTAGACGCGGCGCTGTCGGCTGGCGGCGCGGACCTCCGCGTCGAGGGCCTGGAAGCGTTCGATCAGGTCGTCGCCGGTCTCGACGGGCACGTTCGCCCACATCGCCGGGTTGTCGAACAGGTCGGTGAACCGGCCGCACTCGTTCTGGTCGAGGACGACCGGGAGCGCCTCGAGCCAGCCGACGAGGTCGTCGACGCCGAGCACCGTGACGAACGGCGGGCGAGCCCTGACCTTGACCTCGCGGGCGCCGACGAAGACCACGGTCGGCCGGACCGGTGCGGTCTGGGCGCGCCGGTCGCTCATCAGGTCGGTGATGTGGTTCGCCTCGAACTCGGCGTGGCGGAGGTAGGGCACCGTGCGTCCGTTGACGGTCAGCACGGCCTTGTCGACGAGGATGCGTGCCGAGCGGTGCTGTTTCGCGTTGACCGTGATCACGCCACCGGGGCCGACGATCAGGTGGTCGATATCCCAGCCTTCGAGGCCGATCGGAAGCGCGTGGAAGATCGTCCAGTCGGAGCTGAGCGCCTGGAGGCTCTTCCCGACAGCGATCTCGCCGAGTGCGGCCAGGTACCAGCCCTCGCAGCGTTTGCCGAGCGGGGAACGCCCGCGGAAACGGTGCCACGCTGAACGCACGGGCGTTCCGGTCTGCTCGCGCAGCAGCTTGTCGATCACGGATTCCGCCATCCGCCGCCTGTACATGCCGCCGCCGCTGAGCCTCACCATGTCTGTCGGTCCGATACTTTTACTACGCGCGATCGCAAATCCTGTCAGCCAATTGTCCCCCCGAACAAGGGCGTGTCCTTACTCAACGGGATTATGCGGTTCGGTCGGCCCCCTCACGTACCTCTCCTGGGCACGCCGGCCCGAGGCCGGAACGAACGAAACGCACGCGCCTGACGGCCCCGCGCTGCCCTCTTGCGGCACGTCACTCCGACTCCGGTATTCTATTGAGAGGACAACTGTCCGTTCAACAGAGGCCCGAGGGGAACGATCATGCCGGCTTCCCCTCGTGCGTTCCGGAGAGTCCTGCGGACCGGGCGGGCCCCGCTGACCAGCTTCGGCATCCCCTTCGGGCTTTCGGGCCTTGCCGGCACCTGGACGATGGCCGCGGGAGTCCTCGGCACGCCCGCTGGGATCGGTGAGGCCCTGTGGGTGTTCGCGCTCGTCGCCTGGGTTGCGGTCCTCGCCAATTACCTCGTGCGCAGCCGGAACAACGGGGGGACGATCCGGGCGGACCTCGCCGACCCGGTGCAGGCACCGTTCGCCGCCCTCGCGCCCACAACCGGGATGCTGCTGGGCACCCATGTCGCTGTATCCCTGTCCGCGGGTTCCGGTTCAGGGCATCCGCTTGCGGGGGTACTGCAGGGATCGCCCGCCGGGCTCCTGGTCGCGCTGGTGCAAGGGGTCGTCGTCGGGTTCCTGGTCGTGGCGCTCGTCTTCGGGGCGTGGTCTGTCGCGCAACTGGCTCTCCGGATGCGCGACATCGACACACTCCATGCCGGGTACTTTCTTCCGACGGTCGCCGCCGCCTTCATCGCAGGGCAGTCGGCGGGAACGTTCGGCTGGACGACGCTGAGCGTCGCTTGTATCGGGGTCGGGCTGCTGTTCTGGATGCTGCTGGGTGCGCTCATCCTCGGCAGGATGGCGTTCCGTCCCGCCCTTCCTGCCCGCCTGCTGCCGACGTTCGCGATCTTCTCCGCCCCGCCCGCGGTCGCGGGGAACGCCTGGTTCGCCTCCAACGGCGGCCGGCTCGACACCCTCGAGACCGTCCTGCTCGGGACGTTCGTGCTGCTGATCCTCGTGCAGGTGATGATGCTCGCCGCCTACTGGCGGCTCGGGTTCGACCTCGGCTTCTGGGCGTTCACCTTCACGGCCGCGGCGAGCGGGACCTACGCCCTGCACTGGATCGGAGATGCCGCAGCGCCCGGTGCCGGGACCGGGTCGGCCGTGAACCTGGGGGCGTCGGGGGACTGGGTGTCGGCGGTCGCCGGAACCGGCATCCTCGCCACCGTGACCCTCGTGATCGGCAGTATCGCCGTGCGCTCGGTCGGGTACCTCGTGCGGGCACACGCCCGCTCGACGCACGCACCGCAGGCGCGCGTCTGACCTACTCGGTGACGGAGATTTCCTTCCAGAAGGCGACGTAGCCGCTGTAGTCCTGGCCGACCCGGTCGAACGAAGCGGGGTACGGCGTCGGGTAGCTCCAGGCGCGGTCCTGCAGGAGGGCATCGCCGTCTTTGAGGCTGAAGTACTGGCATTCGCCCTTCCACGGGCAGGTGTACGGCGTCGCGCTCTCCACGAGGAAACCGGGCTTGACGCTCTCCGGCGGGAAATACCAGTTGCCCTCGATCTTGACGAGGTCGGACTGGGGGGCTTCGGCGATCGTGGTGCCGTTGAATACTGCCTTCATGGGGTGCTCCTGGTTCGGTCGGTGAATCGGGCTGGTGCGAGGCGGTTGCGGATGATGAAACGTCAGGCCGGAAACCGGAATTCCCGGACACGGCGAATCTCGGCGGATTGCCGGGCGGCATCCGTGGCCGTGTGCGGCCGGGCGAGGTCGATGGCGGAGCGAACCTCGTCGCCCCGACCGGCCGCGCCGAGGGCCACGGCGGTCTCGGACGCGCTCACGAGGTGGCGGAGGGCACGATGGAGTCCGAGGAACCCGGCGGAGGGGGCGGCAGCCTCCGGCGAGCAGTGGTCGATTCCGAGGCGGGCGAGTTCGTCGATCACTTCCCCGGCCAGGAGGAAGTCTTCGACTGCCGGGCGCGGGGAACCGTCCCGGCGCTGCTCGCCGACGGCGATCACGGCGACGGAGAACCGGTCGGCCTTCTCGGACTGACGCGCGAGCACCCACTCGGCGACGCGCGCCGGGTTGCCGAGGTCGGCCACGATCACGCGGGGCCCGCCCAGGGGCGTGGCCGGTGCCGTGTCGCCGACGGTGGGCAGGGCATCCGCGAGGATAATCACGTCCGCGTCCCCGGCGAGCGCCTGGAACCCGGCGAGACCGACGTCGAAGCGGACCTGGTACTTCTGCTGGGGCAGGAATTCACTCACCGGGAAAGGCTACCCGTCGGTCAGGCGAAGCGAGCGTCGTAGCGGGCG
>NZ_JASJVF010000319.1:0-3151 GCF_035019805.1 Cryobacterium sp. 10I1 | reverse complement strand
CTCCCAGGTCAGCGACCAGAGCGGCGGGTTGACGTCCGGCCGGCCGGAGCCGCCGATGACGCTCGCCTCGCCGAGCAGGTTGGGGAGGCCGATGTCGGGATTGTCCTGCCGCTTGAGCCAACTGCCGCCGACGTCGATGCCCGCACGCGGCACGAGGAGGATCCACGCGGCGGCGAGGGCGACGGACACGACGACGGGGATCGCCAGGCGGATGATGCGGCGCGGGTAATAGGCCACCCAGTCGTAGCCGCGGGCGGCGAGCCCGTTCGCCGTGCTCGCGGCCCGGCTCGCGAGCGGTGAGCGTACGAGCACGAAACCGCTGAGGACGAAGAAGACCAGCACGAACTCGGGGCCGGCGACGAGGAACTTGAGCGGGGTCAGGGTCGACCACCAGCCCGCCGAACCGGTGTCGACGCCGACGGTCGACTGGTATGCGGCCGCGATGCCGGGAGCGGTCATCGAGACGTGGTGCACGAGCACAATGCCCGCGGCGACACCGCGGAGGGCGTCGAGCGCGACCAGGCGTCCGGACGAGGGAAGACGAGGCATTGTCCCCACGATAGGGGGGCCGCTTGTGAAAACCCTCACTGCCCCCTCGTCCGGCCGGCCCGGCTACCCCAGGGTGTTCTTGATCACCTGCATCACGGAGGTGTCGGCGAGGGTCGTCGTGTCGCCGATTTCGCGGCCCTCTGCGACGTCCTGCAACAGGCGGCGGATGATCTTGCCCGAGCGGGTCTTCGGCAGCTCGTTCACGATGAAGATCTGCCGGGGCCGGGCGATCGCGCCGATCTGCTGCGTCACGTGCGCACGCAGCACCGCCTGGATGTCCTCGTGCGAGGACTCCTCGAGGTGGCTGTACTTGATGATCACGAATGCGACGACGGCCTGGCCGGTCGTCTCGTCGTGCGCGCCGACCACGGCCGCCTCGGCCGTCATCGGGTGCGACACGAGCGAGGACTCGATCTCCGCGGTGGAGAGCCGGTGCCCGGAGACGTTCATCACGTCGTCGACCCGGCCGAGCAGCCAGATATCGCCGTCCTCGTCGAGGCGGGCGCCGTCGCCGGCGAAGTAGCGCGGGTTCTCCTCACCGAACTTCTCCCAGTACGTTTCGATGAACCGCTCCGGGTCGCCCCAGATGCCGCGGAGCATCGACGGCCAGGGCTCGGTGACGACGAGCAGCCCGCCGTTACCGTGGCCCACGTGCACGCCGGCCTCGTCGAGCACGTCGATCGACACCCCGGGGATCGGTACCTGCGCGGCGCCCGGCTTCGCGACGGTGACCCCGGGAAGCGCCGAAATCATGATCGCGCCGGTCTCGGTCTGCCACCAGGTGTCCACGACAGGGGCGACGTTGCCGCCGATCACCTCGCGATACCACATCCACGCCTCGGGGTTGATCGGTTCGCCGACCGAGCCGAGCAGCCGCAGGCTCGACAGGTCGAAGCCCTGGGGAATCTGGCGGCCGAGCTTCATGAACGTGCGGATGGCGGTGGGCGCCGTGTAGAGGATGCTGACCTTGTACTTCTCGACGATCTCCCACCAGCGGCCCGGGTGCGGGGTGTCCGGGGTGCCCTCGAAGAGGACCTGCGTCGCCCCGTTGGCGAGCGGGCCGTAGGTCACGTAGCTGTGACCCGTGATCCAGCCGACGTCCGCGGTGCACCAGTAGACATCCGTTTCGGGGTGCAGGTCGAAGACGTTCTTGTGGGTGAAGGCGACCTGGGTGAGGTACCCGCCGCTCGTGTGCAGGATGCCCTTGGGCTTACCGGTCGTGCCGGAGGTGTAGAGAATGAACAGCGGATTCTCGGCGGGGAAACCCTCGGCCTCGTGCTCGGCGTCGACGCTCGCGAGCTCGTCGTGCCACCACAGGTCGCGGTCGGTCCACTCCACGTCGTTGCCGGTGCGCTTGACGACGAGCACGTTGCGCACGGTCGTCGGCACACCGGTCAGCGCCATGTCGACCGCGGGCTTGAGGGGCGTGACGCGGCCCTTGCGGTAGCCGCCGTCCGCGGTGATCACGAGCACCGCGTTCGCGTCGTCGATTCGTGAGCGCAGGCTCTCAGCGCTGAAGCCGCCGAAGATGACCGAGTGCACGGCGCCGATCCGGGCGACGGCGAGCATCGAGATCACCGCCTCCGGGATCATCGGCAGGTAGATCGCGACCCGGTCCCCGGCCTGCACGCCGAGCTTTGTCAGCACATTCGCAGCGCGCTTCACCTCGGCCGTCAACTCGGCGTAGGTGATCGCGCGGGAGTCTCCTGGCTCGCCTTCGAAGTAGAGCGCGACCCGGTCGCCATTGCCCGCGAGCACGTGCCGGTCGAGGCAGTTCCAGGCCACATTGAGGTGCCCGTCCTCGAACCATTTCGCGAACGGCGGGTTGGTCCAGTCGAGCACGGTGGTGAACGGCTTGTGCCAGTGCAGCAGCTCGCGGGCCTGATCGCCCCAGAATCCGAGGCGATCGTTCGCGGCATCCGTGTAGAGCTGCGCGGTGCCGATGGCTTGGTCCGCGAACTCGGCAGTCGGTGCGAACCTGCGGGTTTCGTTGAGAAGGTGGTCGATCTGAACGCTCATAGCTTGTCGCTCCTTTGCGATGACGGCCGGGTGCGTAACAAGCCCCTCGTGCACCATACCCTGACGATCCGCGAACTCACGTTGCGGGGAATTGCGGAGCGGCTCTCTCCCCGGAGAACTCTCCGGGATCGCCCGAGGTCACCCCTGAATGGGGGCCGCGTCACCGTGTCCTCATTTATGAGGACACGGGGGACTTGCGCATCTTGATTTTCCTTATACACTTGGACTCGTCCGAACGAAAGTTTTGACCTGCATCACGTTTGGTTCCCCCCAATCAGCGTGATGCCGAGGCGGCACCTGTTCCCCCCAATAGGTGCCGCCCCCCTTTTTTAAACGAACCGACGGGTTTCCCGACAGTTTTCCGGCGGTTCGGTGGCTCGTCCTCCACCGTCGTCGCGCACGGCGACGCGTCCCCAGTCTGGTGTTGTGGCCCCGTCCACGAGGTCATCGCCGGATACTTTCGGGTCATGGTGCAACCGTTCGTCGCCGCCCCGTCGCTCAGCCGTGAGCGGATGCCCGAGGTCGCCGACCCGGGTGCCGGTCGCGACGTGCCGCACGAGGGCGAGGTCGACGGTGTCGGTTC
>NZ_JASJVF010000318.1:0-3153 GCF_035019805.1 Cryobacterium sp. 10I1 | reverse complement strand
GGTACCCGGGGTGAAGCCGACGACCAGGGTGAGTCCCTCATGGGCGGCAAGGCTGCCGCTGCTCGCGCTGATCCGGGTTCCGGTCGTCGCCGCCGCACTCGAATCCGTGCTGATCTCGGAGCAGTCGGCCGAGGAATTCGTCGATCCCTGGAGGCACCTGGCCTGGCCGGTCAGCCGGCCGGTGAGCTCAGGGTCGACCGTGAGCGTCGCGGAGACGGAGCCGAAGGGCTGGGCCCAGCCGGTTCCGTTGACCTCCCAGTAGAACTCCTCATCCTGCGCATCCGTCGGAACGAGGGTCACGTCACGCTGCGTGTATGTGATCACATAGGTCTGCGCGCCGTGCACGTAGCCGTCGGCTGCGCTCGTCACGATGAAGAAGTCGCCGGCGTCGCTCTCGCTCGTGTCGCTCGGCCGCGGGGCACCGTTCTCGTCGGTGACGCTCACAAGGTCGATCCCGGTCGGATGCCCGTCGTAGTGGCTCGGGATCGACCGACGGATGCCGTGGTTCTGATCGAAGTCCGGGAACCGGGCGACGATGGTCTCCGTCGTCGTCAACGCGGAGTGCCCGTCCGCTGACCGGCTGAGCACGAAGTCGGAGTGCATCGAATCGAAGCTGAAGTCGTCGACGCCGCCGGGCACGGAGCCGGCGGGCTGCCCCAGGGGCGCGGCCGCGACGGCCGCCGCGGGCACCGACAGGGTGAGGAGGGCGAACGCGCCCAGGATGGTGACGAACAGGGATCGAGCCAATCGGCGCATGCCCCCACTCTAGCGAGCGGGCTGGGGCGCAGACGTCGCTTCGGCCGTGGCCGTGATGCGGTTGGCCATCCCGCTGAAGATGATCCCGTGGAACGGCAGGATCGAGAACCAGTAGAGCCGGCCACCGAGGCCGCGTGGGAAGAACACGGCACGCTGCCGGTAGACGGAGCCACCGTCCGCGGCCGGTTCGGCGGTCATCTCGAGCCAGGCCAGCCCGGGAACCCGCATCTCGGCACGGAGCCGGAGGAAACGCCCGCGCTCGAGGCTCTCCACCCGCCAGAAGTCGAGCACGTCGCCGGTGTGCAGCCGTTCCGCGTCGCGCCGGCCACGGCGGAGCCCGACGCCGCCGACGAGCTTGTCCGCCCAGCCGCGCACGGCCCAGGCGAGAGGGAATGAGTACCAGCCGTTGTCGCCGCCGATGCCCTCGATGATGCGCCACAGTTCGGCGGGCGCCGCGGGGGTGTGCTTCGTACGAACGTCGGTGTAGACGAGGTGCCCCGCCCACTCCGGGTCGCTCGGCAGCGGGTTGCTGCTCGCCCCCTCGATCGAGGCGTTCCGCCAGCTGGTCTCGACGTCGCCGTCGCGCATCCGCCCGAGCGCGAGCCGCACGGCCGTGCGGTACCCGGTGAGACCGCCGTCGGGGACGGGGATGTACCCGTCGATGTCGTGTTCGCCCATCACGCAGTCGTTCTGCAGGGAGGCGATGATCGGCACGGCGAGGTTGCGCGGGATCGGGGTGACGAGGTTGACCCACTGCGAGGCGAGCCACGGGGTCAGCACCGGCAATGAGGCGATCGGGCGCTGGCGAAGTCCCGCCTCGAGGGCGTAGCCGTTCATCATCTGCCCGTAGCGGAGCACGTCGGGACCGCCGATATCGAAGGTTCGGTTGACGGAGTCGGGCAGGTCCGCCGCGGCGACGAGGTAGTAGAGCACGTCGCGCACGGCGATCGGCTGGATCTTGTTCCGCACCCACTTCGGTGCGGGCATGTACGGCAGCACGTCGGTCAGGTGCCGGATCATCTCGAAGGACGTCGAGCCGCTCCCGATCACGACGCCGGCCTGCAGGGCGGCTGTCGGCACGCCGGAGGCCAGCAGGATCCGTCCGACCTCGGCCCGGGAACGCAGGTGCCGGGAGAGGGTCTCGGTGTCCGGGTGCAGCCCGCCGAGGTAGACGATCCGCGAGACGCCGGCCGCCGCAGCTGCCGACGCCACCGTGCGGGCGGCCCGCGCCTCGGCCTGCTCGAAGTCGCCCGAACTGCCCATCGCGTGCACGAGGTAGTAGACGACGTCGATCCCGGCGCACGCCGCGTCCACGGCGTCGGCGTCTGCGAGGTCGCCGACCCGGATGTCCACCCGGTCCCGCCAGGGGACGTCGGTGAGCTTCTGCGGCGAGCGCACGAGCACGGTCACCTCGAATCCGGCGTCGAGGAGGAGCGGAACCAGCCGCCCGCCGATGTAGCCGGTCGCCCCGGTCACGAGTGCTCGTCTGGCAGTCATGGTCAGAGCCTAGGGCGAATGCCGGCGCTGAGGCTGGGAGCCTGCCGGGCCTGTGGATGAATCGCTCGCGCTCGATGCGAATCCGGCAGGATCGGCGCATGACTCTTCGACTCGACCCCCGGTATCCGCTCGTCTGGCGCTCGCCGGACACCATCCAGCTCGGCGTCGACCACCCGGCGCTCCGCCTCCGCGTGCCCGGCCCCGGCCTCGAACGCGTCATCGACGCGCTCCGGTCCGGGGTGCCCCGCAGCGGCGCCGTCATGCTCGGCCGCACGGGCGGGGCGACTGCAGAATCCGTCTCCGCCCTCCTCGCCGCGCTCCGCCCGGTCCTGCTCGACGACCTCGGGCCGGAGTCCTCGACGCCGGCGCTCCGGCACTGGGTGTCCGTCGACGGGCGCGGCACGACGGCCGCGCGGCTCCGTTCCTTCCTCGACGACCTCGGGCTCGACACCCACGAACTCGACGACGGTGTCGGCGGAAGCGCACGGGTCGCCGACGATTCCGGCTACGGCACCGGCATCCGTTTCAGCACCGCGAGCCGCACCGGCGCGGATGCCGCCGCCCCCGCGGACACGGACCTCGCGGTGATCATCGGCCGGTTCGCGATCGAGCCGGCACGCTACCGGCGCTGGCTGAACCGCGACGTGCCGCACCTGCCGGTCGTGTTCGGAGACCGGAAGGTGCGGATCGGCCCGCTCGTGGAGCCGGGGCTGGGCCCGTGCCTGTTCTGCCTCGAGCAGGCCAGGGTCGACGCCGACCCGGCCTGGCCCGCGATGGCGAGCCAGCTGGCCCACCGGCCTGCGCCGACGGAGTCAGCGCGTCGTGGCCTCGAGGTCGCTGTCCGGGTTGCGGGGATCGTGCAGGATCGGGTGCTGTCCGGTCACTCGGCGCTCGCGGGCG